>CALBTQ010000271.1 GCA_937967875.1 uncultured Pseudomonadota bacterium | reverse complement strand
ACCGAGATCTACACTCTTTCCCTACACGACGCTCTTCCGATCTATCAGCGCGCGGCAGTTCGGCGCCAACGAGCTGATCACCAAACCGATCAACCCCGGCGAGGGACTGGAACTCGCGCAACGCATTCTGGGCGTCGCCTCGCACTCCGAGTCGCCCACCGAAATGCGCGAACGCCGGACTAAAACGCAAATCCGTTACGACAAGGACACCAAGGGCATTCCCGAGCGCGGTCTTTTCAAGCGCCTGCCCTTCCACCAGTTGCTGTCGCGTATTTACCGCCGGCACAGCAGCGGCGAACTGATGGTCGAAGACGAACTGGGCGCCGTCCGGCTGGGCTTCCAAGACGGTCTGCCGGTACTGATCGAGGCCGAAGGCTTCGCCCGCCGGCTCGCCCGCGACGGACTGATCAGCAGTCGCGAAGCGCAGATCATTCGCCGGCGCGCCACGGCCGAAGGCATTTCGCTGCAGGCGGCGGCGCGGCAACTGCAACTGATCGAAGCCGACGTCCTGGAAGACGCGATCCGCGGCTTCGGCTACCGGGTAATGCGCGACCTGGCGCGGCCCAACGGCGGCCGTTTCCAATGGACCGAAAAATCCGTCATCCCCGACGTGCCGCTCGACCCGAGCGTGGTCATCTCGCTGGCGGTCAAACGCCACTTCCCGCTGGAAAAAATCAACGAGGCGCTCTCGGCCAAGGGGCGCATGAACAAGCCGATGTACCTCGCCGACGATCCGTCGCGCCTGCCCGACCTGGCCAAGCGCGCGGCGATCAGCGAGGTCGTGGAAAGCACCAAACGCGGCATGACCCTGCGCGCACTGGTCAACAGTTCGTCGACGCCCAACGTCGACTTGTTGCGCGCCGCCTACGCCCTGGGCCTGCTGCACGTCATCACCTTCGATCCGGCCGAAGCCTGGACGCCGGCCAAAGACGGACAGAGCGAGCCGCCGGCGATCGATCTGGGCGAAGTGATCGATTCCTTCGAAGACGTCGACGTGCTGCTCGACGAACCGGAAACCGAAGAGTCGATCGAGCCGGCCGCCGAGGAGCCGGCGTTCACCATGGAGCCGATCACCGCGATCCTGCAACGGCCCGAAGGGCTCGACGACGTCGAGGACGACAACGGCATCGAAAGCGTGCCCGAAGACGCGGTGCTCACCGACGATCAACTGCTGCGCCTGGGCAAAAAGCTGCTCAGCGACAAGCATTACAGCAAGGCGCAACGCTGCTTCGACGAGCTGTTGGCCCGTCGCGGCGACGAGGCGCGGCTGCTGCGCTTTTTCGCCGGGGCCGTGGCGCGCAACCGGTTCATCGATCCGTACGACCGGCTGCTTACCTCGGTCGACGCCATCCGCCGCGGCCTGGCCCTCGAACCGCACAACGCCGAGCTGCGGTTGGAACTCTCGCGCATCCTGCACAGCGCCGGGCACGTCGATCTGGCCAAGGAAGAACTGCGCCGCCAACTGCAACTGACGCCCAACGACGAAAAAATCCAGGCGGCGTTGCGTTCCCTCGAACGCCGCGAGCGCCGCACCGGCTGATTCCATGCACATCGTCTATACGGAAATCGACCGCGAGCCCACGCCCCTGGGTCTGCTCACCCTGCGCCGCTACGAAGCCGAAACCGGCGAAAGCGGTTACGAGATTCTCATCGACGGCAACTTCCTGATGGCCTCGCACGGCGCGCACAGCGAAGCGGGCATGGCCGCCATGGCCTACGCGCGGTTGGGAAAACCGGCGCGCGACCTGCGTGTGCTCGTCGGCGGCCTGGGCGCGGGCCACACCCTGCGCGCAGCGCTTGATCTGCCAGGCGTAGCCGAAGTGGTCGTCGCGGAAATCGGCGCGAAAGTCGTCGAGTGGAACCGCGCGTACTTCGCGGCGGTCAACGGCCGGGCGGTGGACGATCCGCGCGTGACCGTGCGCATCGCCGACCTCGCCGAGGTGCTGCGCGAATCGCCGGACGCTTTCGACCTGTTGCTGTTGGATGTGGACAACGGACCCGGCTGGCTGGCCGCGCCGGGCAACGCCGCGTTGTACGAGTCCTCGGGCGTGCGCACCTGCCGCGACGCCCTGCGCCCCGGCGGCGTGTTGGCCGTGTGGAGCCCGCAACCCAACTCCACGTTTTTCGCCACGCTGCAAACGATCTTCCCCGACGCCGAGCAGATCGACACCACGTCGCTGGGCAAGCCGCTGGGCGAGCCGGGCGACACGGTCTACCGCGCCGTCAAACGCTGAGCGCGCCTCCCTTTACTGTTTCGCTTAATGACCGACGACGACCTCGTGCAGCGGCGGGCATTCCGCACGCAGCATCGACCACACCTCCATGTCCACCGGCCGGTCGTCGAACCGGTATGCGTGGCGCATGATGCCCTCGTAGGTAAATCCGGCTTTCTCGGCGATGCGCTTGCTGGCCGGGTTGGTCGTGTTGAAACAGATCTGGATGCGCAGGATATCCTTGGCCGAAAACAGGTACGCGGACATCAGGCGCGCGACCTCGGTGCCGTAGCCCTTGCCCCAGTCGTCCGCGCGCAGAATGCGCCCGCCGATCTCCAACCCTTTGACGTACATCGTGGTCGGGAAATAGGCGAACCAGCCGACGATGCTCTCGCTTTTATCCAGCACGGCGAAGCTGCCGGTGGCGTCGCCGAACATGCCGTTTTCCGCGTACATCTTTTTCATCTCGAACAGCGTGCGGAATCGAAACGGCAGATGCGGACCCAGTTGCGAATAATCGTTGACGTGCCGCACGATGATCGGCAGGTCCTCTTCCATTACCGGACGCAGGGAAATCAGTTTGCCGGACAACATCGGCGTTCTCCTCCAAAATTATTTGCCGACACAGAAACGTGAAAAAATCGCGTCGAGCACCTGGTCGGTGGTCGTTTCGCCGACGATCGCGGCCAGGGCGTCGGCGGCCTCGCGCAACTCGAAGGCGGCCAACTCGAAATCGCGCCCGTTGCCGGCGACCGCCCGCGCCGCCTGCAAT
The DNA here is from genome assembly GCA_937967875.1 of uncultured Pseudomonadota bacterium. GTDB lineage: Bacteria > Lernaellota > Lernaellaia > Lernaellales > Lernaellaceae > CALBTQ01. The sequence goes on along the minus strand of CALBTQ010000271.1, from coordinate 17,207 downwards.
CGCGCCGCCGCGCGCTGGATCAACTCGCGCTGGCGCACCGAGGCCAGCAGCGCCTCGCCGCCCGCTTCGCCCGCGCCCAGCATTTCGACGATCCGCGCGACGAGCGCCTCGACGCCCGCACCGGTTTTCGCACTGAGCGCCGGGCCCGGAAAATCCTCGCCGGGCGCGCTCACGTCGGCCTTGTTCCACACCACGATCGTCCGCACCGGATCCAACGCGGCGAGGTGTTCGTCGTCGTCGGCGCAGCGGCCGTTCGTTCCGTCGATCAGGTACACAGCCAGGTCAGCCCCGGCGATCGTCTCGCGCGCCAGGTCGACGCCCTGCCGTTCGATCTCATGCTCGGTGTGGCGCAGCCCGGCGGTGTCGATCAGCCGCACCGGCACGCCGGCGAGCACGACCTCGGCCTCGATCAGATCGCGCGTGGTGCCCGCCGTTTCGTGCACCAACGCCCGCCGCGCACCCGCCAACCGGTTGAGCAGGCTCGACTTGCCGGCGTTGGGCCGTCCGGCCAGCGCAACCACCGCCCCTTGCGCCAGGGCGCGGGCGCGGGCGTGCCCGGCGATCAACGCGGCGACCACCTCGTCTGCCCGGTCGATCAGCCCGACGATCTCCGCCGGATCGATCGCCCCCAGATCCTGATCGGGAAAATCGATGTCGGCCTCGCACAACGCCAGCGCCTCGGCCAGCAGATCGCGCAGGCGATCGACCTTGTCCGACAGCGCGCCGGTCAGGCGACGATGCGCCGCGCGGGCCGCCACCAGGCTCTTGGCGTGGATCAACTCGGCGACCGCCTCGGCCTGCGACAGATCCAGCCGCCCCGATAAAAACGCGCGCCGCGTGAATTCGCCCGGTTCGGCGATGCGCGCGCCGCCGGCCAACATCGCGTCCAGCGCGGCCTCGACGATCACCGGTCCGCCATGCAGGTGAAACTCGACGACCGCCTCGCCCGTGTAACTGCCGGTGGGCGGAAAATAAACGAACAGCACCTGGTCCAGCGGCTCGCCCGCCGCGTCCAGCAGATGCCCGAGAATCATCGTACGCGGGGCAAGTTCATCGGTCGCTTTTTGCGGACGAAACAGGCGCCGGCCGATCTCCAGCGCCTCGGGCCCCGACAGACGCACCAGGGCCACGCCCGCCGGCCCGCGGGCCGACGAGAGAGCGGCGATGGTGTCGCGTTGCGTCGGTAACGGCATGCGCCTACTGTGCCCGAAGCGATAGCGCTTGCCAAGATCCTTTCCGGGCGATAGAACACGGCGCATGGACTTTTCCGCCGCCTATTTGCGTCACGCCGCCGCAACCGGCCTGCCGCTCGACCGCCGCGAGATTCTCGCGGTCTGGTACGACCTGCTGGTCAAGTGGAACCGGCGCATCAACCTCACGCGGGTGGACGCGCCCGAGGACGCCGTAGCCTATCACCTGGCCGACAGCGTGCCCCTGGCCCGGTCGCTGGCGAGCGGCGAGCGCCTGCTGGACATCGGTTCGGGCGCGGGCGTGCCCGGGCTGATCGTCGCCGCGCTGCGCGAGGATGTGACGGTCGTTTGCGCGGAATCGACGGCGAAAAAAGCGGCTTTTCTGTCCCAGGCGGCGCTGGCGATGAAGCTGCCGAACGCGCGCGTTCATCACGGTCGCGCCGAGCAAATGACCGAGCGTTTCGACACAATCGCCGCGCGCGCCGTGGCCAAACCGGACGAGCTGGCGCAGCGCTTCGGGCATCTGCTGATCAAGGGCGGAAAATTGGCCGTTTTCGCGGCGGAAAAAACGGGCGCGGCGCCTCCGCCCGGCTGGCGGCAACTAAACGAAATATCATACGATCTTCCCGCCGGTCACGGCGCGAGGTCGTTGTTCATTTTTGTAACGGCAAAAAAATGAATGGTGATTCATTTTTACCCTTGTTATCCGATGGCGGATCTGCTAAAAGGGGCTGCCTTTGTATTGAATTTCCTTTCTGTAGGTTGATCAGCTCCGGCTCTTGTCAGGCGGCCATCGGCGAGCGATCGAGGTTGTGATGGGTGGCATATTAGCCGTCGCCAATCAGAAGGGCGGAGTGGGTAAAACCACGACCGCCGTAAGCCTGGCCGCCGCGATGGCGATGGCGGGCCGCAAGGTGTTGCTGGTGGACATGGATCCGCAGGGCAACGCCACCAGCGGCCTGGGCATCGACCGCGCCACGCTGACTCGGCACGTGTACCAGGTTTTGATCGACGGATTGGACGTCCACGAAGTTCTTCAGCCGACATCGATCAAATCCCTTTCGCTGGCGCCGGCGGCGCGCGATCTGACCGGGGCCGAGGTCGAGCTGGGGGAACGGTCCGAGTGGGAATACGCGCTGGCCGATCGCCTGCGGCCGATCAGCAAGGAATTCGACGTGGTGCTGATCGACTGCCCGCCGAGCCTGGGCCGGCTGACCGTCAACTCGATGGTCGCCAGCGACGGCGTGCTGGTGCCGCTGCAAAGCGAGTACTACGCGATGGAAGGGCTCAGCGAACTGGTCGGAACGATCGAGTCGATTCGGGCGGGACTGAACCCGAATCTGGTGCTGGCCGGCATCATCCTGACGATGTACGACGGGCGCACCAACCTGGCGCGGCAGATCGAACAGGAAATACGGTCTCACTTCGGTGAGTTGGTCTTTCAAACGGTAATACCCCGCAGCGTGCGATTGGCCGAAGCGCCCAGTCACGGCATGCCGATCATGCTCTATGACATTCGCTCGGCCGGCGCGGGGGCGTACCTGGATTTGAGTCGCGAACTGTTACGGCGCTATCGCTTCAGCGCGCCGGCCCACAACCAAGAGGCGACAACGACGACATGACGAGCAAGCGCAAAGGATTGGGCAAAGGATTCGGCGCACTGGTCGATCCGAACCGCGGCCGCGAGTTGGCCGCGCCGGCGTTGAAAAGCGAATTGAACGCGGGCGATTCCTTCTCCTGCCCGATCGACAGGATCGCGCCCAACCCGCACCAGCCGCGCACCCGGTTCGATCCGGAAGCCCTGGCCGCGCTGGCCGTCAGCATCAAGCGCGACGGCATTCTGCAGCCGCTGGCGGTGCGCCACGACGGCAAGCAGAGCGACCGTTACGAATTGATCGCCGGCGAACGCCGGTTGCGCGCGGCCAAAAAGGCCGGGCTGAGCGAAGTGCCCTGCATCCTCATCGAGACCGACGAGGAAGGGCTGAGCCTGCTGGCGCTGGTCGAAAACCTGATGCGCGAGAATCTGAACATTCTCGACGAGGCCGAAGCGTACCAGGAGCTAATCGACTCGTTCGACCTGACGCAGCAGCAGATCGCCGAACGCGTCGGCCGCAGCCGCGAGCACGTGGCCAACACCTTGCGGCTGCTCAAGCTGCCCGAAATGGTCCGCGCCTACATCGCCGGCGGCGAACTGAGCGCCGGACACGGCCGGGCGATTCTGGCCCTGGACGACGACGTCGAGCGCATCGCCCTGGCGCAGGAAGTGCTGGCGCGGCAACTGAGCGTGCGCGAAACCGAAGCGCTGGTGAAAAAGACCGCGCGGGCGATCAAGCAGCTCAAGGCGCACAAGCCGCCCAAGCACAAGGAGCATCCGTACGGGCATCTGGCCGATACGTTGCGCGAACGATTGGGCACGAAAGTGTCGCTCAAAGGCGGCAAGCAAAAGGGCGCGGTGGAGATCCACTATTTCTCGGAAGAGGAACTGACGCGGATCATCGATTTGCTGACTTCATGACGCGACAAGTCATGCTCTTGACAATTTTGGCTGCATAAGTTACCGAAAAGCGGCCAATAAAATAGGGGTTAGGCTCATGCTGGGAAGGAAAGACCGCGAGGAGACCACCCACGAGCCGCAATTTGTGGCCGGGTCTCAGGCCAAGGAGGAAAAAAGGATGATCGACGATAAGGACTTGGGCGCCAAGCAGCCCAACACCTTCATCGGAAAAGGCAGTGAGTTTGTCGGTAAACTGACGTTCGACGGGACCGTGCGCATCGACGGCAAAATCGACGGGGAAATTTTCTCCCGCGGTACGTTGATCATCGGACCCGGCGCGGACGTGGCCGCGAAAATCCAGGTGGATACCGTGATCATTTCCGGCACGGTGCGCGGCAACATCACGTCAGCCAAGAAGATCGAAATGCGGGCTCCGGGAAAACTGTACGGCAACATCAAAACTCCGGTAATCATTATCGAGGAAGGCGTGATCTTCGAGGGCAACTGCAAGATGGAAAACATCGAAGCGCCCGAGAAATCGACAGGCGAACTGCGCCTGCGTCAGCCGGATAAAAAAGGCGCCGACGACAGCTCAGATTCACACGACAGCTAGCGATCGGCGAACGGCCGATCGCACGTGATGCAAAGTTAGCAGCCTCTCAAACGCGAAAGTTGGGCGAGCCGTGAGACTTACTACGACTATTCTAATCGTCTTGCTGTCTGTGTTCGTTGTGTCCGCAGCCTGGGCACAGGCTCCGGCCGTACCGGAAACCCAAACGCCGAGCGAGGCTCCCGCGACCGACGTCGTCGCCGCGCCGGACGCGCCCGCGCCCGTTGCGGAAGAAGCGCCCGCCGTCGAGGAACCCGCCGTCGCCGCCGAGGCCGAGTCCGCCGAACATGCGGCCGCCGAAGAACACGGCGAGGAACACGGCGGCGGCCATCACGGCGGCGTGCCGGGCAAGGATCTTCCGTTGTGGACGGCCTTGCCGTTCGCGGGCATTCTGTTGTCCATCGCGCTGTTCCCGTTGCTGGCGCCGACCTTCTGGCATCATCACTTCGGCAAGGTCAGCGCGTTCTGGGCGCTGGTGTTCATCATTCCATACGTGGTGAAGTTCCACGGCGCGGCCGTGTACGACATCATGCACATCTACCTGATCGACTACATTCCCTTCATCATATTGTTGTGGGGATTGTTCACCGCCGCCGGCGGCTTGGTCGTGCGCGGCAAGCTGCGCGGCAGCCCCGGCGTCAATTTGATCCTGCTGCTGATCGGCACGCTGATGGCGAGCTGGGTGGGCACCACCGGCGCGAGCATGGTGATGATTCGCCCCGTGCTGCGCGCCAACGCCTGGCGGAAAAACAAGACGCACGTGATCGTCTTCTTCATCTTCCTGGTGTCCAACATCGGCGGCGCGCTGACCCCCTTGGGCGACCCGCCCTTGTTCCTGGGCTTCATCCACGGCGTGAAGTTCTTCTGGACGATGAACCTGATCGTGCCGATGAGTTTCGTCGTCGCGCTGTTGCTGGCGATCTTCTACGCGCTCGACACCTTCTACTACCGCAAGGAAACGCCGCCGAAAGAAGACGGCGCGAAAGAACCGCTGCGGGTCGACGGCCTGCACAACCTACTGTTCTTCGCGGGCATCGTGGGCGGCGTGTTGTTCAGCGGCATGGTCAAGCTGGGCAGCTTCACCCTCGCCGGCGTGCACATGGAAGTTCAGAACCTAGTGCGCGACGGGGTGATCATCGGCATGGGCGTGCTCAGTCTGGTGACCACCAAAAAGAAGTTGCGCGCCGACAACGAATTCACCTGGTTCCCGATTCTCGAAGTGGCCTACCTGTTCGCGGGCATTTTCGCCACAATCGTCCCGGCCCTGGCCATTCTCAAGGCGGGCACCGAGGGCGCGGCCGCGCCGCTGATCAACGCGGTGAACAAGCCGTGGCAGTTCTTCTGGGTTACCGGGGCGCTCTCGAGCTTCCTGGACAACGCGCCGACGTACCTGACCTTCTTCACCACGGCCATCGGCAAACTGTACCCGGCGGGCATCGAGGAAAAAGTCGCCGCGACCTATCTGATGGGCCATCTGAGCGAAGCGCAAATCGCGCAGGGCATCACCGACGGCTTCAAGTACCTGCTGGCGATCAGCGCGGGCGCAGTGTTCATGGGCGCGAACACCTACATCGGCAACGCACCGAACTTCATGGTCAAGTCGATCGCCGAGGAAGCGGGCGTGAAGATGCCCAGCTTCTTTGGTTACATGTTCAAGTACTCGATCCCGATCCTGGTCGTGACCTTCATCATCACCACTTTTGTCTTCTTCGTGTAGGAGGGGGATCCCGATGAAAACCTACGTGGAAATGATCATCGAGGGACCGGAAGAATACGCGCGCGGTTACGTACGCGGATTCGTCGCGGCGCGCGGCAGCCACGCCGAAGTGATCTTCGACGACGAAGTGGGCATCGACGAGGACGACATCGTCCAGAAGATCAAGGAAGCGCTGCACCTGACCCGCGAGGTGATTCACGCGGTGGTCGACGCGGAATCGGCCGCGCTGGTGCGCGAGGCGATCACCTCCGCGCAGGACGTGCCGCTCAAGGTTCGCTCCGAGCGGACGATCGATCACGCGCGGTTCGAGTACAAATTCGGCGTCTACAATCGCGAGCAGGGCGATTTGATCATCAACGCGTTCAAGGACCTGCCGACCGGCATCGCGCTGGTCGACCACGACTTGAACGTCAAGGAAGACCCTTCCGCTCACGGCAAGGAACTCTACAGTCCGGCGCATGAGTACAGCGTCACCGGTCACGGCGTCGCCAAGGGCCCGATCGACAAGATCATCTGGCTCTACAAGGAGCTCACCAGCGTCGAGCAGTTGACGGCGGAAGACATCACGCTCGTGTTCAAGGAAAACCAGGCCTAACGAAAGGGTCGCAACAGATGGACAAAATGGCTCTGAGCTGGACGCTGGTCGCGCAGATGCTGATGTTCCTGTCCGCGATGGGCATCCTCTCGCATTTCCTGTTCAAGCCGATGATGGCGGTCTTCGCCAAGCGGCGGGAAATGGCCGAGGGCCCGCGCGAACGGGCCGCGGCGATGGAAAGCGACGTGACCGCGGCCAAGCAGACGGTCGAAACCGCCCTCGCCCAGGCGCGCACCGAAGCCGGCAAACTGCGCAACGCGCTGTTGAGCAAGGCCCAGGGCGAAGAGCGGTCGGTCGTCGGCGCAGCGCGCGAACAGGCCGGACGCTCCGTGGCGGCCGCGCGCGAGGACATCAACCAGGCCGTGCGGCGGGCGCGCGAACAACTGACCGTCGAAGCGGAAACGTTGGCCGAAGAACTGGCCAACAGCCTGCTCAAGGTTTGAGGGGGCGACAATGAAACGAACGATCACTTACCTGTTCATGTTCGGCGCCTTGCTGCTCGCGGCGCCGGCGCTGGCCGCCGAACACGGCGAATCGTTTTTGGCGGCGCACCACACGATGGTCGAAGTGCTGGTCAGCGTCGTCAACTTCATCATCTTCTTCGCTCTCCTGATCAAATTCGCCAAAGCGCCGCTGCGTAAGCAGTTCGACAACAACGCCAGCGAATATCAATCCCGCATGGCCGAAGCCAACCGGCTGCTGGCCGAGGTGCAGGACATCCACCGCGAGTGGACCGAGCGGCGCGAAAAACTCGACGACGAAACCGCCCGCATTCAGGCCGACGCGCAGCGACTGGCCGAGGCGCAGGCGAACGAGATCATCGCCGGCGCCAAGCAGATGGCCCAGCGGCTGGTCGCCGACGCCGAGCAGACCGCGATCAGCGAACTGGCCATGGCCAAGGAAGACATCCGCCGCGAACTGGTCGAGAAACTGATCGACAACGCGGAAGAAAAGATCCGGGCGCGCCTGACGCCCTCCCATCAGCGCATGCTGATCGAGGACGCGATCAAGAAGCTGGAGGCGATCTCATGAGCGGGAGCGTTTTGGGTCGGCGCTATGCCGGCGCGCTGCTGGACATCGGGGTGAAGGACGCCAAGGCCGACGCGTACGGCGAACAGCTCGAGCAGGCCGCGGCCGTGCTGGGCGAACCGACGACGCTCAAGGTGCTCTTGAGCCCGCTGTACGCCCTGGACTTCAAGCACAAGCTGCTGACCGACACGATCGCGCAGCTTCATCCGGCGCCGGCGGTGGCCAACCTGCTGCGGTTGCTTTACGACAAGCACCGCCTGGGCCTGCTGCCCGAGGTAGCCTCCAGCTATCGCGAGCTGGTCGACGAACAGGCCGGCCGCTTGCAGGCGACCGTGACCAGCGCGGTCGATCTGGACGGGGCGAGCCTCGGCCGGTTGCGCGTGCTGTTGCAGAAAAAAGTGGGAAAAAAGGTGGAACTGACGCAGCAAACGGATCCCGCCGTCATCGGGGGATTGCGCATCAGCGTGGGATCCAAGGTATACGACTCGACGATCGTCAACCACTTGGCGAAATTGCGTGAAGGTTTGAAACACATTTAGATCGAGGTTGTGTTCATGGAAATCAGAGCGGCAGAAATAAGCAAGATTATCGCGAAGCAGATTGCCGATTACGGCAAGGAGGTTGACGTTGCCGAGACCGGCGTAGTGCTGTCGGTCGGTGACGGCATCGCCCGTCTGCATGGTCTGGAAAACGTGATGGCCGGCGAGTTGCTCGAGTTCCCCCACGAGATCATGGGCATGGCCCTCAATCTCGAAGAGGACAACGTCGGCGCGGTCGTTTTCGGCGAGACTCACGAAATCAAAGAAGGCATGACCGTCAAGCGCACCGGCAAGATCGTGCAGGTTCCGGTGGGCAAAGGGGTCGCCGGCCGCGTGGTCAACGCGTTGGGGCAGCCGATCGACGGCAAAGGCCCGATCGACGCCGCGGAAACGCGCAACGTGGAAATCAAAGCGCCCGGCATCGTCTATCGCCAGTCGGTTAACCAGCCGTTGCAGACCGGCCTCAAGGCGATCGACTCGATGATCCCGATCGGCCGCGGTCAGCGCGAGTTGATCATCGGCGACCGCCAGACCGGCAAGACGGCGATCGCGATCGACACGATCATCAACCAGAAAGAAACCGACGTGTACTGCATCTACGTGGCCACCGGCCAGAAGATGTCGACCGTCGCCCAGGTCGTGGACCGGCTCGAAAAATTCGGCGCCATGGAGTACACGACCGTGGTCGTCGCCTCGGCCTCCGACCCGGCCCCGATGCAGTTCCTCAGCCCCTACACCGGCTGCACGATGGGCGAGTACTTCCGCGACAACGGCATGCACGCGGTCATCTTCTACGACGACCTGACCAAGCAGGCCGCGGCCTATCGCCAGCTCTCCTTGTTGCTGCGCCGTCCGCCGGGCCGCGAAGCGTTCCCCGGCGACGTCTTCTATCTGCACAGCCGCTTGCTCGAGCGCGCCGCGAAAATGTCCGATTCGCGCGGCGGCGGCAGCCTGACCGCCTTGCCGATCATCGAGACGCAGGCCGGCGACATCTCGGCCTACATCCCGACGAACGTCATTTCGATTACCGACGGCCAGATCTTCCTGGAAACCGACTTGTTCTACAGCGGCATCCGGCCCGCTGTGAACGCCGGTCTGTCGGTCAGCCGCGTCGGCGGCAACGCGCAGATCAAGGCGATGAAGCAGGTCGCCGGCTCCTTGCGCCTGGACCTGGCGCAGTATCGTGAAATGGCCGCCTTCGCCCAGTTCGGCTCCGACCTGGACAAAGCGACCCAGGCGCAGTTGGCCCGCGGCGAACGCCTGATGGAAATCCTCAAGCAGCCGCAGTACAAACCGCTGCCCGTCGAAAAGCAGATCCTGATGATCTACGCCGGCGTCAACGGCCACCTCGACAAGTACGAAGTGGACAAGATCGGCCCGTACGAGCAGGAACTGTATCGCTTCTTCGAGGAGCGCTATCAGGGGCTGCTGGACAAGATCAAAACCAAGAAGACCATCTCCGACGACATCAAGGCGGACCTCGATAAGGCTTTTGCCGACTTCGACGAAGTCTTTACCGGATAAGTAAGGAGCGCACATGGCAACGCTGCGCGACATTCGCAAACGGATCAACAGCGTCAAAAACACGCATAAGATCACCAAGGCGATGAAGATGGTCGCGGCCGCCAAACTGCGCGGCGCCGAAGAGCGCTTGCGCGCCGGTCGGCCCTATGCGCAGATGCTCGACGAAATGATCGCGAACCTGTACCGCCGCACGGAAAGCGAAGGCTTCCCGCTGCTGGAGGGCAAGGACGCGGTGCAGAAAGTCGAGCTGGTCGTCGTGACCTCGGATCGCGGTTTGTGCGGCGCGTTCAACGGCAACATCCTGCGCTACGCCTGGCAGACCAAACACAAGTGGGAAGAACAGGGCAAGCAAGTCAACATCAGCATCATCGGGCGCAAGGCGAACGAATTCTTCAAGCGGCGCAACACCGAGATGCGGCAGAAGTACACCAACATCCTGGGCGATCACAATTACGGCCTGGCGATGCGTATCGGCACCGAGCTGGTTGACGCGTTCACCAACGACGAGGCGGACGAAGTGTATCTCGTGTACAACGAGTTCGTCAGCGCGATCAGTCAGCGGATCATCGACCGACGCCTCATTCCCGTCGAGCTGCCCGAAACGGGCCGCCCCGAGGGCATGGACGCGATCGTCGATTACCGCTACGAACCCGAAAAAGAGCAACTGCTGGCCGAGCTGCTGCCGTTGCAGGTCCATTATCAGTTGTACAAAGCGTTCTTAGAGAGCTTCGCCGCCGAAATGGGCGCCCGCATGAGCGCCATGGACAGTGCGACGACCAACGCCGAGGAAATGATCGGCAAATTGACGCTACAGTTTAACCGAGCGAGACAAGCCGCCATTACAACCGAGCTGCTGGACATCATTAACGGCGCCAACGCTATTTCGTAATTTGTGGAGAGAACGATGAACCAACCACAAGGCAGGATCACTCAGGTCATCGGCGCGGTGGTCGACGTACGGTTCGACGACCACCTGCCCGCCATCTATAACGCCCTGCGGGTCTCCAACCCGTCCATCGACGACCGGGAATGGAACCTCGTTTTGGAAGTCGCCCAGCACTTGGGAGAGAACACGGTGCGCACCATCGCCATGGACTCGACCGACGGTTTGGTCCGCGGCCAGGCGGTGGTGGATACGGGCGCCCCGATCACGATGCCGGTCGGCGAAAAAACGCTCGGCCGCATCCTCAACGTCATCGGCGACCCGGTCGACGAAGTCGGCCCGGTGGTCACCGACAAGCGCTACCCGATCCACCGCAGCGCGCCGACGCTGCTGGATCAGGACGTGTCCAGCTCGATGCTCGAAACCGGCATCAAGGTCATCGACTTCCTCGCGCCGTACCGCAAGGGCGGCAAGATCGGCCTGTTCGGCGGCGCCGGCGTCGGCAAGACCGTTCTGATCATGGAGCTGATTCACAACATCGCCACCCACCACGGCGGCTACTCGGTCTTCGCGGGCGTCGGCGAGCGCACCCGCGAAGGCAACGACCTGTGGAACGAAATGAAAGAGTCCGGCGTTATCAGCAAAACCTCGCTGGTCTACGGCCAGATGAACGAGCCGCCGGGCGCCCGCAGCCGCGTCGCCCTGTCCGCGCTGACCGTCGCCGAATACTTCCGCGACGAGGAAGGCCAGGACGTGCTGTTGTTCATCGACAACATCTTCCGTTTCACCCAGGCCGGTTCCGAAGTGTCCGCGTTGCTGGGCCGCATCCCCAGCGCCGTCGGTTACCAGCCGACCCTGGGCACCGAAATGGGCGAGTTGCAGGAACGCATCACCTCGACGAAAAAGGGTTCGATTACGTCCGTGCAGGCCATTTACGTGCCCGCCGACGACTTGACCGACCCCGCGCCGGCCGCCGCGTTCGCGCACTTGGACGCCACCACGGTTCTCAGCCGCCAGATCGCCGAGCTGGGCATCTATCCCGCGGTGGACCCGCTGGACTCGACCAGCCGCATTCTCGATCCGCAGGTCGTCGGCGAAGAGCACTACAAGGTGGCGCGCGAAGTGCAGCAGGTCCTCCAGCGCTATAAAGACTTGCAGGACATCATCGCCATTCTCGGTATGGACGAACTGAGCGAAGACGACCGCCTGATCGTCGCCCGCGCGCGCAAGATCCAGCGGTTCCTCAGCCAGTCGTTCTCCGTCGCCTCGCAGTTCACCGGCCGCGAAGGCAAGTACGTGCCGCTCGCCGAAACGATCAAGGGCTTCAAGATGATCGTCGCCGGCGAAATGGACGACCTGCCCGAGCAGGCGTTCTACATGGTCGGCAACATCGAAGAGGCGATCGAAAAAGGCAAGACCCTGTAAGGGGGTGAGCTATGGCAGACACGTTATCGGTCAAACTGGTTACGCCCACGCGCAAGCTCTACGAGGCCGAGGCGACCAACATCATCGCCCCGGGCGCGAACGGCGAATTCGGCATCATGTCCGGCCACGACCCCTGGATGGTCGCGCTGGGCATGGGCCCGTTGAAGATCCAAAACACCAAAGGCGAACTCGAGCAGTTCTTCACCAACGGCGGCTTCTGTCAGATCGACGACGATAAAGTCGTCATCCTGGCCGAAGTCTGCGAAGCCTCGATCCACATCGACGTGACGCGCGCCGAAAACGCGAAGAAACGCGCCGAGGATCGCATCGCGGCGTCGCCCAAGGACGATTCCATCGACCTGCTGCGCGCCGAAGCGGCCCTGCGCCGCGCCCTGTACCGTCTGGATATCGCCGGCGACTAACGCCGCAAAAAAATCCTGCCTTGTTCCGCCCGCGGCCTCACCGCCGCGGGCGTTGTTTTTGCCGGCCAAAACGCGCCGCGCAACTTGAATTAAAGCAGGGGCCATGCTAGGTTGCCCCATTCCGCATACGTCGGGAAAGGGGCGGTTTGCGCCGCCGCGCCGACGTCAATCCTTTGCATAGGTGAGGCGATGAAACGGTTTTGTTTGACTTTGATCGTTGCGGCCCTGCTCCTGGGCGCCCTGCCCTGGGCGGCGGCGGCCGAGGAAGAAGGCCTGAGCGCCATCGGGTTCGATATGCACGGCTACTATCGCGTGCGCTACGACAGCCTGTTCAAACCGTCCTGGGCGGTTAACGACGGCAGCGATTCGGACTGGTACAGCTACATCGATCAGCGGTTCCTGCTCAATTCGACGCTGCTGATCGCCGACCCGATCCGCATCCACGTCGAGCTGGACATGCTCAAGAACACGCTCTGGGGCGACAATCAGCTCACCTCGACGCCCGGCACGGTCATCGAGCGTATGCCCAACGATCCGACGACGATCAAGAACGTGAGCTATGAAAACCTGACGCTCAACACGGTCGATCCCTTCGCCCAGACGGTCAGCAACACCGGCCTGGACGGTGAGGACGTCGATCCGGTGCAGATCCGTCAGTTGTACGGCGAGGTGCTGCTGCCCATCGGCTTCCTGCGCTTCGGCCGCATGGCCCAGCATTTCGGCATGGGCATCTACACTAATTCCGGCTCGCCCTACGCCCGCTACCTGGGCCGCCCCGAGGACCTCAACGACCTCAACAGCGGCTTCGACGCCGACTACGGCGACGTCGCCGACAGCCTGTTGTTCGGCACACGCGTGACCGGGCTATACTACCCGATCCTCTCCTACGACCGCGTGGCGGAGGAAGATTTCCGTTCCGGCAAATACGACATTCACCAACTGTCGTTGACCAATTACTTCCGCGACATCGCCTTCTCCGCCTCGATGCGCTTCGACGGCGGCCTGGCCTTCAACTACCGCATGCAGGACGCGACCGACGCGAAGCTGTGGCTGTACAACCTGTGGGCGCGGCTGGCCTGGGCCGGCTTCACCGCCGAGGCCGAAGCCATGGCCACGCAGGGCTCGATGAAGATGATCCACGGCGACGAGGTGGTCGATCTGCGCGACGCCGGGCTGCCCGTCGGCAAGGGCGGCGGCAAGATCGACGTCAACGCCTTCCTCGCCGCGACGCGCATCGGCTACGACGCCCGCCGCTGGGGCGCGGGCCTGGAATACGGCGTGACCTCGCCGAGCGATTCGAATCCGGACGACGAATTCGATCCCGCCGCGCTCGCGGCCGTGCGTCAGGCGGCGCAGCGGTCCGCGGCGGATCCGGACGACGCCGACACGCAGATCGACTTCGTGAACACGGTGATCAACAACCAGGCGGCCTTCGGGCGGCACATGTATACCATCGGCTTCGATCGCGACTACAACGTCGACCTGATCGGCTGGGAAACGCTGATGGGCGGCTCGGTGCAAAACGGCATGTACGCCAAGCTGGGCGGCTTCATCCGGCCGCTGGACGGCATGGACATCCGCCTGGATGTGATCGGCAGCTTCATCAACGAGTCGGGCCACAACGAGGACGGCGAGGAAGCGGCGCACGACCTGGGCTGGGAAAGCGACCTGGCCTTCGCCTACACCTTCCACAAGCGCTTCACCAGCGGCATGTCCTTCGGTTACTTCTGGCCGGGCGGCTATTGCTACGACCGCTTCGACGACGTGCAGAACGTCTACACGCTGCAGATGAAGGCGATCATCGACTTCTAAGAAAAATCTTTCGGCAAAACCCGAGGGCGCATCCGAGCGATGCGCCCTTTTTCTTTCTTTGTGCCCGATCTCCCTTCTCCCCGGGGGAGAAGGGCCGGGGATGAGGGCTGCCGATCGTACCGCCGACAGATACTATCCGCTTTTCTTATCCACCTCGCCCTTGCGTCGTATGTGATAATTATTTAGCATAATGAGTGCAGGCCTGGATCTTGAATCCACCGGGAGGGTTTAAGATGAAGGCTAAATTTATTTTTGCCTTACTTGTTTCGTTTTGCCTCCTCATCGCCGCATCGGCGAACGCCGACTTCCAACACACGTATAACGCCAATTTATTAGCCGATCCGATGGCGGCCGGTCCGACCTCGGTGCGCTACGATGAAGCCTCCGGCAAATTCCTCGCGCTTTACATTCAGCCGGGCTTGCACTTCGCCCGCTGCGATGCAAACGGCTGCGAAATCGCCTTGGTCGACGCGGCCTTCGACGTCGCTCCCCGGGCGTTTTTGTTGAACGACGAAATGGGGATATCGGCCCTGTACAGCGTCGGGGAAGAGAATGCGCCGCGCCTGGCCCGCGAAGGCCCCGCCGGTTGGACCGTCCGCGACCTCGCGCTGCCGCTGGACGCGCCGATCATCCACTCCGCCGCGGTCGATCCCGACGGCGAGCCGGGGTTGTTGGCGAGCGACGTCGACGATGTTCACTACTACTGTCGCAGCGAAAAATACGACAACTGGCAGTGTGAGCCGCGCCCGTTTTTCGAAGGCGGACAATCCTTGGCTTACGACGCGCAAGGTCTGGCACACGTGCTCGACCTGCAAATCGCCGGCGACGATTGGCTGCTCGTGCACGCCCT
Organism: uncultured Pseudomonadota bacterium; assembly: GCA_937967875.1. Lineage (GTDB taxonomy): Bacteria > Lernaellota > Lernaellaia > Lernaellales > Lernaellaceae > CALBTQ01. Next base: position 2,117 of record CALBTQ010000271.1, on the reverse strand, counting down.
GCGCAACGCTGCGGGCGAATGGGAAGAGGAAACCGTCGCGCCCATCGCGCTGGGCATCAGCGACGGCTTTTTAGCCGTCAACGCTCACGATGAAGTCTTCGTTTATTACACGGGGATCGGCGCGGAAGCTTTCGTCATCTACGGTTACGCTCACGATCCGGCGACGCCGAGCTGGCATCGCGTCACCCTCCTCACCGTCGCCCTCGACTATTTCTACTCCCGGGAAATGGGCAATCTGGCCTTCGATTCCGTCGGAGATCCCGCGTACATCTATTCCTATTCCGGCGAGGACGCCTATTTTCCCGACTGGCCGCCGCCGGTCTACAGCTCGTGGCTGTGCGTGGGCGGCAGCAGTCCGTGGACCGTTTTCCAGTGGTCTTTCCAGGGAACGCTCTATATGCCCGTTCCCGAATTTTCCGGCTATCTCCAGATCGACGAAACGAACAAACCGCATTTGCTCGCGCAGAATGCAAACTACGGCTATAAAGATTTGATCTACCAATTCGGCCGCACGCCCGCGCTCTATGAAGAAACCCTCAGCCGGACGATGACGATTGAATACTGGATGACCATGTCCATGGCCGCGCTGCCGGCTCAGGGCGGATTGACGCCCTATCTGTTCACCAACCGGCGGTATTCGGAAAGCTGGTCCACCACCGATGTATTCACCTACGCGCCGGCCGCCTGGAAAATCAAATGGCCGATCGTCGACGATCAATTGTTTTTCCCCGGACGCGACACGCCCATGACCGTTTCGCCGGAAGGGTTGCATTTCATCTGGTCGCAGTACGACGCCGACAGCGAAATGGATTGGCAACTGGCCACCTATCACGACGGCCAACTCGCCCGGGAACCGTTGGTGTCCTATCCGGAACAGTTCCTTCTCGGACAGGTCGCCATGCACTCCGCGGGCGATTTGCTGATCGCCGTCAGCGACGCCGGTTGCGGCGGCGTTCACTTCGCTCGTCGCCCGCCGGGCGGACCGGTCGGGGAATTCGTCGAACTCGGCGTCAACGCCTGGAGCCCCTCCCTTACCGCCTGCTCCGACGGTCTGGCGCGAATCGTCTACCTCGACAGCGCCGTCAACGACCTTATCCTAGTCAGCGAAGGCGAACCGTTCACCTTGGAAACCATCGTGGAATCGGTGAGCCTCTACGGCGACCACGGCCTGAAGATCGTCTGCGATGAAACCGATACGTTGCAGGTTTTTTACTCCACCTACCAAGGCGTCTACACGGCGACCGATACCGGCGACGCCTGGATCGGCGAACTACTGTGGTCCGACGCAACACTCGGCGACGTCGCCCTCGACGATCAAGGGCGAGTAACCGTGGGCTTCGTCGAAGAGAACGACACGGCCAAATTGGCGCATCAGACCGCAACGGGCTGGGACGTCGAAACGCTGGCCGATGACGCCGACTTGCCCGTGACTCTCTGGAGCGACGGCGACGATTTCGTCGCCTGCTATCTGCGGTATAACCACTACAATCAGGCGTTCATTCAATGCCGTTCCACCGCGCCCTTCGTGGAAGACGAATATCCTACCGACGACGACACGACCGATGACGACACGATCGATGACGACACGATCGATGACGACACGGTCGACGACGACACGATCGATGACGACACGATCGACGACGACACGGTCGACGACGATACGGTCGACGACGACACGGTCGACGATGACACGATCGATGACGACACGATCGACGACGACACGGTCGACGACGATACGGTCGACGACGACACGGTCGACGATGACACGATCGACGATGACACGACTGATGACGATGCGTTCGATGATGACGTGATTGATGACGATGCTACCGACGACGATTCGACACCCGGCGATGATGATGACGACAATGACGACGGTTGCGGGAAAAACTAGTCTCGCGTTTTTCGTCGCTACTTCGTTTCGCTCTTTTTCTTGGGCGCCAAGTGCATCCATTCGCGTTTGCCGGCCAGGAACGCGTCCAGACCGTTACGCTTGATGCGGCGCAGGTTGCGCAACACGGCGTCGCCGTGGGTGACCGAAAGCGGCTTCAATTTTTCGCAAGTCTCGAACTAGATCGGAAGAGCACACGTCTGAACTCCAGTCACCGAATACGATC
>CALBTQ010000270.1 GCA_937967875.1 uncultured Pseudomonadota bacterium | reverse complement strand
TTCTGCTCTGTGTTTTTTTGTTAATGACCCGGCGCCCCCCGAGCTCTACACTCTTTCCCTACACGACGCTCTTCCGATCTCCAACGTGCGTCCGCGAGTATGCGGGCCACTTCCTGCAGATCACTCACTCGTACACCTCATCCTGCGCCTGATCCCGCAAGTGCGCTTCGTAATATTTGATCCGGTGTTGCGCGTGCTCCAGCAAGTCGGGCCGTTCGCCGACGGCTTGTCCCACATCGATGTATCGTCGCCACCGTTCGAGCGCCGCTTCGGCCTCGCCGAGCTTTTCGTGGGCGATGGCCAGATTGAAATGCGCGCTCGCGTAATCGTATTCGAGGGAAATCGCTTTTTCATAAACCGCTTTGGCTTCCTCGTACAATCCCCGTTTCGAGTAGGTCAACCCGAGGTAGTTGTACGCCTGCCAATGCGAGCTGTTCTCGTCCAGAATTTTTTCGAACATCGCGGTCGCTTCGACGAACCGCTCCTCGGCCAGCAGTTGCCGGCCGACGCGTAGGTATTCGTCGTGCCGCTCGTCGGTGGAAACGGGCTCGACGTTCCGGTCGATCAACGGCTTGCGCTTGCTCCCCGTCCGGGCATGGGCAATCAGCGAAAGGACGATAAACACGGCGCCCGCCGTCGTCACCGCCACGGCCAGAGCCCACCAGAAGCCGAGACGCTCGAACCCCCCCAGCATGTACGCCAGCGAGGTGACGGCCAGCGCCAACACTTCCAGCGCAACCAGCCACCACAGGGATAAAGATGTTCTTGTCTCGGCCATGAACTGCCAATTTCCTCGTCTGTTCACACACAAACACTTTGAAATGCGGCACCGCACTTAACGTCTGCCATAGTAAGGAAACTTGAGGGCTTTTCGCAAGGAGGATTTGTTTATAATTACACCTTGTTCACAAAAACGATTTGGAAAAAGTCGAGAAAGGTATCGGCCGGTTCCGGATGCCCGCCTGTGCGGAAACGACAATGAAAGCACTCCCCCATGCGGCCCGGCCGCCGGCCGAGGCCCCAAATAATTAAGACAATACATCGGTCCAGGGATTACCTCTGGTTATTCCTGGTAATCCTCGGGCTCGACCCGGGGATCCAGGACTCCATTACCGCCACGCGAAGCGCGGCATTCCTTTTAGAAATGGTCAGGAAAGTTATTCCCAATCCTGGATTCCCGCCTGCGCGGGAATGACAACGAAGCCCCCCCATGCGGCCCTGCCGCCGGCCGAGGCTCCACACAATGAATGAAATCCAGGTCCAGGGATTATCCCTGGTCGATGCCCTTGAGCGCCTGGGTGATGATCGTCCGCGCGGCGGCGATGCGCGCCCCGGCCGGCGCGTGCGGATCGGCCGCGATGCCTTCGAGCGCGTCGACCGCCTGATACATCGCCCGTTGCAGCCGCCCGACGCCCTGCGACACCGCCTCGCGTCGCGCCGCCAAATACCGCGTTTTAAAATCCGGATCTTGCAGCCAGCGGTACAGCGTGGTTTTGCCGACGCCCGCCGCCACGGCCGCGCAGCGCACGGTGGGCTCCTCGACCAGCGCCGCGATCGCCTGCTCCTGCAGTTCCCAGGACGCCTCGTCCTGCTGCGCGCGCCGGATCAACGCCCGCTCCTCCGGTGAAAGGGGCGCCAGATCATAGTTGCCGAAACCGTCCGCCTTCGCCCGCACGATCATCGCCCGCTCCGACGCGCAAACGGGCAGCAGGTCGTCTCCGTCATTCACGATCAACGCGTACTCCGGCGCAACCGTTGGATGATCTTCGTGTTCGTCGCCGCCGTCCCGCACGGTCATGGTTGTCTCAAATGGTTGATTACTTACATACAATTCGCTACTTATCACTTTTACCTCATAACTCCCCTCGTCGCCGCCGTCATTCACGATCAACGCGTACTCCGGCGCAACCGTTGGATGATCTTCGTGTTCGTCGCCGCCGTCCCGCACGGTCATGGTTGTCTCAAATGGTTGATTACTTACATACAATTCGCTACTTATCACTTTTACCTCATAACTCCCCTCGCCCCCGCCGTCCCGCACGGTCAACGCGTACTCCGGCGCAACCGTTGGATGATGTTCGTGTTCGTCGCCGCTATCCCGCGCCGGCGTGTTCTTCCTCGCCTCGATCCGCTCCGTCATGGTTACCTCCAATTTAGGTCGTTACCGTCCAATTCGGTACGATTCACTCTTCCTTCCATTGATCGCCTACATCCAATTCGTAACTATTCACTAATCCCTCATAACGTTGCTTTACAGGCACACCGAGCCTGTAAAGCAACCTAAGTCCCGTACGGGGGTATGGGAAGGGGTGGGGGAAGATTATCCTCGTCATTCCCGCGTAGGCGGGAATCCAGGACCAGCCGATCTTGCCGCAACCTTTTTTATCATATGGCATTATGTCATCTCGACCGTAGTGGAGAGATCGCTTTGCCTCTTCTTGTCATCCCAAACTTGATTTGGGATCTGGCTACGCCCACAAAACGGCCTCCGCCTGTCATCTCGACCGTAGCGAAGCCGAGTGGATCCCTTTTGCCCCGTCATCCTTGCCCTTTCTTCTCTGCTGTCCAGTACGTCGACTAAGCTGTGAAGCCCGTCGGAGCGCATGAGCACCTCGGCTCGGTCTTCGTGGACGATCACCTTATCGACCAACAGCTTCATAATTCGCGCTTGCTCGACCGGGAAAAGCTCGTCCCACACCTGGTCGAGGTTGCTCAGTGCGCCCGATACCATCTGCTCGGTCAGTGGGTTGTTTTCCAGCCCGGCGACAATGGCGTCGATATCGGCAATGCGCTCGCGGCTTTGGTCGAAAGGGTCAAACCCAGGTCCGGTCCGCCCCCTCCCCCGCCTTCCCCCCGCAGGGGCACTCACTCATGGTTATTATCTGAAATAATACATTATTATCGCATCATATAAATACTATATCCCTCGATTATCGCTCATTTATCGGCATAATTTGCCTCGTCGTGTCTGTTATGCTGTCATAATAAGGGTTTTTACGCTACAATGCCCACAAAAGGCGAGGATAAGGGATCTCTCCGCTCCGCTTTGCTCCGGTCGAGATGACACGCCGAACCTGATCCAAGCCCCGAGAGCAATCGATCGTGCTGTATCCTTTTTTAAAAAGGTGGCCGCGCTTTGCACGGCATTAAAGGAGTCCTGGATTCTCGGATCAAGTCCGAGAATGACAAAGTAACTATTTTCATTATCCTTTTCAACACTCATACGCCCGTACTATTCACGTGGGACACTTTTCCCCAAGTGTCCCACCATCAATTTTCATAACCTATCGATATCGCAGGTGATTATCAAAATTTTGGTGGGACAAAAGTGTCCCAAAGTGTCCCATTTGTCCCACTGGAGCACGCTGATAAGGTCAGGAAAGGTAACGGCTGGTCCTGGATTTCCGCCTTCGTTGAAACTACGGCGGACATGTCCGCCTTCGCGGAAATGACAAAGAGAGCCCTTCCCCATGCGGAGGATTATCCCTGCGCCCACATAACGATCTGGGCGACGACCTGGTCGATGGTCAGGTTCGAAGTGTCCAGCAAATGGGCGTCGGGCGCCTGGATCAGCGGGTTGAGTTCGCGCCGGCTGTCGCGTTCGTCGCGTTCGAGCTGGTCGGTCAGGACGACGCCGTACTCGACATCCTCGCCGCGCGCCTTGAGCTCCTCGTAGCGGCGACGCGCGCGCACCTGGGCCGAGGCGGTGAGAAACACCTTTACCTCGGCGTCGGGAAACACGTTGGTGCCGATGTCGCGCCCTTCCATCACCACACCGCCGCCCGCGCCCATCTCGCGCTGCATGGCCACCAGCCGCGAGCGCACCACCGGCAGGCTGCTGACCTTACTCGCCGCCTGGCTGACCTCGTGCCCGCGAATCGCCCGCGTGACCTGCTCGTCGTTGCAAAAGACGTGCTGGCCGCCCTGATGATCGCGCTCGAAGGAGATCGTCAGCGTGTCCAGCAGCGGTTGGAACTCATCCTCATTGAGCGGATCGACGCGGCGGCGCAGGGCGAGCAGCCCGACGCAGCGGTACATCGCGCCGGTGTCCAGATACACGAAGCCCAGTTGCTGCGCCACCAGTTTACTGACCGTGCTTTTGCCCGATCCGCTCGGGCCGTCGATCGCCACAATCGGCTTGGCTCGGCTCATCGCTTCCTCGCTTGTCCCGGGTATGGATGACCCTTCATGCATACCCGCATCCGGGCGTTCTTTCAACCGCGACGCTCGCCGCGCTTGCCCGCTTGCGTCGCGGCCGGTATTCTCGACGGGCAACCACGGAGGAAGATCATGCGGCGCACCATCGCCCTGCTTTGCTTTTTCGGCCTGCTGCTGGCGGCCTGCAACTCGCCCGCCGAAGGGCTGTGGCCGCTGCACATCGGCAAGAAAACCCTGCACGTGGAAATCGCCCGCACCAACGATCAGCACCGCACCGGCTTGATGTACCGCGAGTCGCTGCCGAAAAATCAGGGCATGTTGTTCGTCTACCGGGACAAGCGCCAGATGGCGTTCTGGATGAAAAACACGAAGGTCCCGCTGGACGTGGCCTTTCTCGGCGACAACGGCGACATTCTGCAGATCGAGCCGATGGAGCCGCAGACCACCGAGCTGCACCACAGCCGTTACCCGGTGCGCTACGCGCTGGAGGTCAACCAGGGCTGGTTCACCCGCCACGGCTTCAAGGTCGGCGATACAATTAAAAACCTGCCCACGCCTTGATCGCCCGTCACGTCCATGCCTACAATCACCCGGTTTTCCACCAACGAAACGAGGTTGAAGATGAAACTGCGATCGCTGATCGTTTTCCTGTTGCTGACGATTCTGTGCACCGCCTGCGCGGCGAAGATCAAGAATGTGGTCATCGAAGACGACGACCCGGAACACATCTGGTTGCAATACCTAGTCGATAAAGACGATCAAATCGTAGCGCAGGGCTTTGCGCATCCGGCGCAGATCGCGCCCGAGCGACTGCGTGACATGCTCGGCGAACTGGCTTACGAGGAGTACAACTTCATGGCCTGGCGCCAGGCCGGTCCGGTGTTCTCGGAGCGCGAGGCGTCGCGGTTGGCGACCGCCCTGACCGAGGCGCTGGCCCAGGCGACGGCCGATCAGTGGGTGCACTTCGCCGTCACCGACATGAAGCAGGAACTACTGTTCAAAACCAAGCACCTGACCGACGGCATCTGCTACGTGAAGGACAACAAGCTCAACATCGTGCTGGGCAACATGAACCTCGAACTGATAAATCCCGATCGCGAACTGTATCGCGCCGACCCGCGCGACAAGGTGTACACCGATTCGAAGCGCCTGGCGCTCAAGCCGGACCAGGGCATCGACGCCCCGCCGATCGTTCCCGGCGACAAGTGGCTGGAAAAGGCGCGGCGCAACTGGGTGCAGATCGACTTGACGACCTTCAAAACCGTAACGACGGTGGAAGAAGCCACGCCGACGCCCGAGCCGGCCAAGGACACCGCCGCGCGTCTGCAGGAGTTGAAGGACCTGCTCGATAAAGGATTGATCACCCAAGAGGAATACGAGCAGAAACGCAAGGAAATTCTCGGCGAACTCTAATCGTCAAATCTCGAAGACGTCACCGTCGGCGGCCGCGCTCACCGGGCCGCCGAACGTTTTTTCGGTCGCCTGCCGCAACGCCTCGGCCTGGGCCGGAATGGCGAAGTGCGTGAGGATGATCCGTTGCACGCTATTGGCCGCGGCCATCACGCCCAAGGCGGAGGGCGTCACATGTCCCGGGCGCGGCGCATCGTCGGGCGTGCCCGCCTCGGCCAGCAGCACGTCGGCGCCGGCGGCCAGTTCGACCAATCCCGGGCACAGTTCGGTATCGCCGGAAACGGCCAGGATTCTCCCCTCCGCTTCCAGGCGGTAGCCCACACAGGTCAGCTTCGGCGAATGCACCACCTCGACGCACCGTACATGCAACTCGTCATGCAGCATGAACGTGTCAGGCAGCGCGACTTCCCGCCATTCGAGGGTGAAGTCCAGTTCGTCGAGCCACTCGCCAAAGGCCGCGGGCAGCCCCTGCGCCAGCCGCGACAATCCCGGCGGACCGACGATCGTCAGCGGCTTTTGCCGCCGCTTTTGCGCCCACAGACCGAACAGCAGCGAGGCCAGACCGCCCGTGTGATCCAGGTGGTAGTGGGTAAACAGAATACCGTCGATTTCGTTGCCGTCGTAACCGGCCTTGGCCAGCGACCGCCAGGCATCCTCGCCGCAGTCGACGAGCCACTGTCCGCCGGCGCAATCCACCAACGCCGCAGGCGCCTTGCGTTGCGGGGTGGCAAAACAGCCGCCGGTGCCCAAAAGAATCAAACGCATGATCTATCCGTTCGTTGTTGCAATCATTTCTTCCGCTCAATGCCCTCTATTTACCGCACAACGCCCCCCACCGACAATTGCCCATTTTTCGGCCGAATTTCGCCCCTGCGGCCCTTTTTTCATCCCGATCGCGATTTCCTAAAAAAAGTAATGGAAAAAGGCAAAAAATCTTTGCGAAAGTTGCACTTACCTCTTGCATTCTCATTAATAAACGGGTATATGGACACCGAAAATTATCGCACGCTTGGTAGCGGGCGGCCTTCGGGCACCCGCTATTTTTTGTGGTTGAAACGACACTCGAAGGTTATTTACTGTGGATTTTCTCCGCACCAACACGCTGAGCAAGAAGGTCGCCGCCCTGGCCGAACCGGTGTGCGCGGCCTGCGGCGTCGACCTGTACATGGTCGAGGTGCTCGGCGACCGGGCGCACGGGAAAACGCGCGTGCGGGTGGTCATCGACGCGCTCGACGGCGTGGGCATCGACGACTGCGCCAAGGTCAGCCGGCAATTGTCGGCCGTGATGGACGTCGAGGATCCGATCAAGGGCGCCTACAACCTGGAAGTATCGAGCCCCGGCCTGGATCGTCAATTGCGCAACCTCGACGACGTGCGCGCGGTGATCGGCAAGACGATCTTCCTGGAAACGCGCGAGACCATCGAGGGCCGGAAGCGGTTTTCCGGGCGGGTGGAAGATGTGCTGACTGATGCGATAGCCATCCAAGTCGACGGCCGATTGTTTCATATCCCGGCCTCGGCGGTGAGCAAGGCGAAGTTGCAATACAATTTTAGTGACTAACACACGTAAGGAGATTAGGGAGATGTACTCAGATCTGAACCGCGTAATCGACTCGGTCGTCAAGGAACGCGGTCTCTCCCGGGCGGTGATCATCGAGGCTTTGGAAGCGGCGATGCTCTCCGCGGCGCGTAAAAAGCTCGGCCTGGAGTACGAAATCGAAGCTCAATTCAGCGAGGATTTGGGCGAAGTGGAGCTTTTCCGCTTCCGCGAGGTAGTCGAGGAGGTGGAGGATCCGGCACGACAGGTCACCTTGGAAGACGCGCGCAAGATCGACGCGGAAAGCGAGATCGGCGACGAGTTGGGTGAGAAGATCGAAACTTCCGAATTCGGCCGCATCGCCGCACAGATGGCCAAACAGGTCATCTTCCAGAAGATCCGCGACGCCGAAAAGGAAAACATCTTCAACGAATACAAAGATCGCGAACACGAAATCGTCAACGGCATCGTGCGCCGGTTCGAGAAGAAAAACATGATCATCGACCTGGGCCGCGCCGAGGCGATCATGTACTTCCGCGATCAGATCCCAACCGAAAACTACAACGTCGGCGACCGCATCCGCGGCTACGTGACCGAAGTACGCAATACGACCAACGCGCCGCAGATCGTCATGAGCCGCACGAGCACCGAGTTCATGCGCAAGCTCTTCGAAATGGAAGTGCCCGAAATCGCCGAAGGCACCGTTTCGATCGTCGCCTGCGCCCGCGAACCAGGGGCCCGCGCGAAAATCGCCGTGAACAGCCGCGACGCGAACGTCGATCCGGTCGGCGCCTGCGTAGGCATGAAGGGCAGCCGTGTGCAGGCCGTAGATCGGAAGAGCACACGTCTGAACTCCAGTCACCGAATACGATC
>CALBTQ010000269.1 GCA_937967875.1 uncultured Pseudomonadota bacterium | reverse complement strand
CGCCGCTCTTCCGATCTCAACCTGGTCGCCGCAGGCGCGGGGACCGGCGCGGGCGGACGGCCCGGCGTGCCCGGCTTGCCGCTGACCGCCGAGGCGTTGCGCCACCTCGGTGTGGATGACCTGCGGCGCTTGCGTCCGGAGCTCGAACGGCTGGCCGCCGAACTCGGGCACTGAACCGTCTCATCAACAACGTAAACAAGGAGGACCATCATGGGTCTGGGATCCAATCACGTCACGACCACGACCGCCGCGAATTTCATTCCGGAGCTGTGGACGCTCGACGTCATCGAGGCCGCCGAGGCCAACCTGGTCATGGCCGAGCTGGTCACGCGCTTTGACGATGCGGCCGCCGGCGGCGGCGACATCATCCATGTGCCGACCGTGGCCGATTTTTCCGCCAACAACAAAACCGCGAACACCGAGGTGACGCCGCAGGCCAACACCGAAGGCAAGGTGGATATCGCGCTGAATCAGCACAAGGAAGTCAGCTTCCTGATCGAGGACATCGTCGCGGTGCAGGCCAAACAGAGTCTGCGCGAGGTGTACACCAAGAAGGCCGGCTACGCGATCGCCAAGGCGATCGACGCGGCGCTGCTGGGCCTGTACAGCGGCTTGACGCAATACGTGAGTTGCGGCGATGCGATCGTCGCGGCCGATCTGCGCGACGGCATCGAGTACCTGGACAACGCCGGTGCGCCGTTGAGCGAACGCGCGATGATCATTTCGCCGCTGCAGAAAAACGAGATGCTGGGCACCGCCGAGTTCGTCAGCATGAGCTACGTCGGACAGAACGGCGAAGCGTTGCCGACCAAAAGCGGCCTGCTGGGCGAACTGTACGGCGTGCCGGTCTACGTGTCGAGCAACGTCGTGCGCAGCGGTTCGAGCCCCGATTACATTCACCACAACCTGCTGTTCCAGAAAGGCGCGTTCGGCCTGGCCATCCAGCTTGGGCCGCGCGTGCAGGCCAACTACGTGCCGCAGTACCTGGGCACGCTGGTGACGGTCGATGTGATCTACGGCTTCGCCGAACTGCGCGACACGTTCGGAGTCGACTTGCAGACCAACGCGTGACCCTGCCGGTCCGTTGGCGCTGACGGACCTTTCTTTCCCCCATGGCCGGGGGGCCGCAACGCCTCCCGGCCTCTTGTACAAGGAGACGCTTTATGGCGATCAACGCGATTCTCGGCCATCCGCAGGCCGACAGCCTGGTCACGACGGCGGCGATCGACGCCTATGCGCTGCACCACCGTCACAGCGCGGCTTGGACCGGCCAATCGACGGCGAACAAGGAAACGCTGGCCTGTACGGCGTCGCGGCACATCGCGGCCTGCCCGCTGGCGGGACCGCCGCTGATGACGTCGCTGCGTAATACGTGGTTGCAAGGACTACCTGTGCCGACGACCGATCATCTGCATCAATTCGGCCGCGCGGACTCCGGCATGACGGGCACGCTGGTCGACGCGGCGCTGCAAAGCTACCCGGACGATCTGTTCGCCGGCGGCTCGGTGCTTATCATCGCCGGCGCCGGCGAAGGGCAGTGGGGGGGCGTGGCTTCGTTCGCGCAGGCGAGCGGTACGCTGACCCTCGCGTCGACGCTGACGGTCGCGCCCGATGAATCCTCGCAGTATCTGCTGTTGTGGCCGCTGCCCTCGCTGGTGCTGGCGGCGGTGGGCGAGCAGGCGCTGTACCTGGCCGGCGGCGTCAACCTCGACGCGCTTGATCAGGCCGGAAAAGGCGTGGCGGCGGGTCATTTGTGTCATCAGGCGCGGGCGCTGTTGTTGCGCGCGGGCCTGTTGAATCTCGATCAATCCCCGGCGGTGGGGCGGGGCTGAGGCGCCGTCGCGGCCGGAACCAAAGGAGAACGAAATGTCCATGATCAGTTTGGGACGCAAGGAACAGTTGTACGCGCAGACGGAGTCGACCTACGGCACGCCGGTTGCGCCCAACGGCGCGGGAGCGATCAAGCATCTTTCCTGTACGCTGGCGTTGAATGAAGAACGCACGCCGCGCGCGGATCGGAAAATCACGCGCGGTCGGGCCGAGCAGGTGCGCGGCAAGCGGAGCGTCGAGTGGTCGATCGACGGTTACGTGATTCCCAGCGGTGCGAGCGGCGCGGCCCCGGACATCGCCGCAATGTTGGCGGCCACGTTTTCCTCGCGGGTGAGCAACGCGGCGACGGTGGCGAGCGCGGCGGGCGTCGGCGGCGCGACCTTGTCGTCGGTAAGCGAGATGGCGGCGGGGGATATCGTCGGCCTGGTCATCGACGATTCGCTGTATGCGGTTTGCCTGCAGACGGTCGACGACCTTTCCGGCGCGGTGACCTGGACGCCGGCGCTGCCGTCGGCCCCGACGATCGGCGACACGGTGCACCAGGCGGTGACCTACCGGTTGCAGACCGAACCGAATCACGCGCTGACGCTGCACCGGTTGCTGGATCAGGAGGCGCAGACGGCGAGCGGCTGCGTGCCCAACGAATGGAACTTCTCGCTGGCGGCGGGCGACATGGCCAAGTGCCGCGTGCAGGGTCAGGGCAAGGACATGGCCTTCGTCGGCACGGCCGCGCTGCAAAGCGGCATGGACGGAACGCAGACGACGCTGGTCTACACGGGCGAGGATGTTTTCGAAGCCGGCGCGTGGATCGCCATCGACGACGAGGCGATGAAGATTGCGGCGGTGACGAGCGCGACCGACACGCTGACGGTGGTGCGCGCGGAAGGGGGAACCTCGGCGGCGACGCACGAGTCCGCGGCGGTCATCGCGCCCTATCGGCCGACGCCGGTGACGTCCGGTTCGCCGATCGCGGGCGTACGCGGGCGGTGCTTGTTGGACGGCGCGAACTTCACCATCACGGCGAGCGAAGCGACGATCGTCGAGAACGTCAAGCTGCGCAACGACGACTTCGGCAGCGCGACGGCGATGGGCTTTGCGTATCCGGCGGGCCGCGAGGCGACGCTGCGTCTGGAGGGGTTTCTCACCGGCGACACCGGTGCGCTGATCGTGCGGGCGAAGAGCGGCGGTACGCTGCCGGTGATGCTGCAGGCGGGCGATCGACCCGGAGCGACCTTCGCGATTTACGCGCCGGCGTTCGCGCCCAACATTCCGGCGGTCGAGGCTCCGGCCGACGCGGAAACGCCGCTGGCGCTGGAAGGTCCGGCGCTGGAAACCGACGGCAACGACGAATTGATCGTCGCATTTTTGTGAGGAGGACGCCATGCAAGTGCCCCGTCTCGATGCCGGTTATGCGCGCCTGTACGTGCCCGCTTTCGCGGGCGAGCGCGACAAGCACGCGGCCGATCCGGCGTACCGGCCGGTCACGTTTTTTCTGCGGCCGATGACCGAAGCCGCGTGCGATCTGTACGACGAGTTCAAGAGCAAGTTCGACCCGCAAACGGGCACGGTGTCGATCGAGGCGAATCCGGCGGTCGACGCGCGCATCTTCGCCGATCACGTCGAGCGCATCGACAACCTGGCCTTCGCGGACGGGGAGAAGATCGCCGACGCCGCCGCGTTTCTCGCCGCGCGCAACCAGATGCCGCGTACGTTCAACGCGCTGTACAAGGAGATCCTCACCGCGATCCGCGATCTGAGCACGCTGAGCGAGGGCGAAATAAAAAACTGAAACTGGCCGCGCGGTTCTTCGCCGATCCGCGCGGCCGGTCCTGCGCCGTCTGCACCGACGACCTGCGGCGCCTGCGCAACTGCGACGGCGCGAGCAATCCGTCGTTTCGCGAAGTGTGGGGCGATACGGTCGTCAAGCGTTGTCCGCTGGCGGAAATCACGTGCTTCTCCCGCCGGGCGTTGCGCGATTACGTGCGCTTGCGCGACCACGGCCTGCTGCCGCGCTCCGGCGGCGCGGGTGAGCAGGAGGCAAAAATCATGCAGGCGATTAATGTTGTACAGGGATGTTTGGCGAAATGAGGCCATTGGGAGATTGATAAATGGGCAGTTCAATCAATTATGATGATTTGCGTCTGAAGCATTCTGTAGAAGCGAATGTTGCGTCTCAATTCCTTCATGAAGTCGAAGAGTGTTTTTATGAATTTATAAAGCAATATGAATATTTTGGCCCAGTCAACATTATTACAAGATGGATTGCGAGCAAAATCAGGCTTTATAAAAAGGAAGTTCATGCATGCAACCGGCGGGCTGAGGATTTATTGACGTATTTACGAGAATTTTTTGGCGCATCATATTGGTACGATTTTAAATATCAAATTGAATATACGAATTCGAATTCGGGCATTCCTTTTCCTCATGCGTTTATTTATGTAGAAGTTCATTGGCACGATCATAATGGAAGTGATAACATTCTGTGTCGGAGGTATGATCCTTACTATGGGAAAGTTATTCGGGATTGGAAGCCGACAGGAAATTTCCCGTATTATGTTTTTCCCGATCGATATATTGCACCTGATTTCAAACCCTGGTTTTAAATGAAAGAACACATCACCATATCGGAAATGACGATGAAAATGAAATTGTTCGGATTGTGCGCGGGATTGAGTCTCATATTTTTATTGGGCGGCGGACTGCTGTGGATCAGGCCGATCACTGAGGCGATCGGGCCGGCAACATGCGGTTGGCTGGGTTTTTTCACGGCCGGCATAGCCTGTTTTTTGTCGCGACTGCTGCCGCGTTCCGTCGTTCGTTTCTTTTCATGTTTGGGTTTGTTGCTCGGATCACTCGTCGCAGCCGGGCTCGGTTGGTGGCTTTTGTTGACGGTGACGATCTGGGCGCCGATCGTGATTGCTTTGGTCGGTGAAGGGCGGGCGCAGGAATTGGAATTCACCAATCCGTTGCATAAGCTGGCCGCAGCATTATGTCAGTTGTCATTTCCAATATGTCCTTCGTTTCTGCAAGAATATGCGCCGCTCGCGGTCTGGTATATCGGCCTCACGTTATTGATCGCCGGTTGTTTGGCGGGCGGTTTTTATTGGCCTCGCGGATCTGCGCGTTATCGTCCGTTGCGCCGGGCGACCGCCGTGGCGTTGTTTTTGTTCAACCAACTTTGGATGCTGCCGCTGGTCGTGCATATTTTAATCGCCAATAGCTGAACCTGACGCGGCGGCATCGCCGACAATTTTTCCAAAAAAATTTATCCGATAACACCTGGTCCGTCGGGGACGGGAGAAGAGAGGTATCCATGAATGCAGAAACGTCCTATCGGCAGCAGATGCGCAATCTGGATTTGATCATCGCCCGCTACGAGGCATTGCGCGCTGAACAGAAGCAGGTGGTCAAGTCGACGAACGAAATGAAATCCGCCTGGCTCAAGTCGCACGCGGAGATGAGCCGGAACTTTGTTAAAGGCGCGCCGGAGGGCGGCACTGCCGACGATAAGGGTGCGTTGGTCGGATCGTACGCGTACGCCGCCGACGAGATGCGCGGGATGAGCCGCGCGGCGTTCGAGGAGTGGATCACCCGGGCGCGCGAGGCGTCGGAGCTGACGCGCACGATGTTTAACGCGTCGATCAGCGCGATCGGCGACGGCATCGCCGAACAGCTTGTCGAGGGCACCTACGAGTGGCGCGACGCATGGAAGGCGGTGCTCAAGCAGATCATCGCCACGGCGACGCAACTGTTGATCGTGCGCGGGCTGATGGCGGCGATGACCGGCGGGATGTCATCGGGCGGCGGCGTGCTCTCGGTGCTGACCGGCGGAATGTTTCACTGGGGCGGCCTTGTCGAAAGCTGGCCGCGCCATCACCGCGGCGTCTTCGCCTACGACGAGCACCCGGCGATTTTACAGCGCGGCGAATACGTCGTGCGCAAGCAGGCGGTGCAGGCGGTGGGCCGCGAGACGCTCGAAACGCTCAACCGCGACGGTCGTGTGGCGGGCGGATCGACGTTCAACGTGTCGATTCGCGTCGAGGGCGGTGACGATCCGCGCCGTACGGCCGAACGCATCGCCGAACCGCTCATTGAAATTCTGCGCCGCGAGACCGACCGCAATCGTCGGATCCTGCCCTGACCGCTCACCCCACGTTTTACGAATAGGAGAAGATCGCCCATGGCAACCAACGGATTTTTGTATACCCACGGCCATAAAACGTCCGCTTCGCCGAGTTGGTGCGACGCGGTGCTGCAAGGATCGAACAACGTGCGCGACGTGTGCGCCTGGACGACTCCCGGCACGACGACCTCGCGTATGATCGCCTACGCCACCGACGCGGATGTGGTGCTCGTCAACGACTCGACGGCGACGCAGGTCGGGTACGCTTCGCGCAGCGGCGGTTTCCGGCACGTCGCCAAGGTCGGCGAGTATTTGTACCTGGGCGTCGACGGCGGCGGCGTGTATCGGCTGGCGTTGCCGGAAGACCTGACGACGGCCAACGGCGACATCACCCCAAGCTCGTGGACGGCGCTTTATAGGTCGTCGACGACGCCCGCGTTGTTTTCCGACAACGTGGTCGATTTGTACGGCTGGACCTCATCGGCCGACGGCGATGCCTGGTTGGCCGTCGCCTGCTGCGACAATGCCGCGCTGGGCAACGATCGCGTCACGGTGATCAACATGACCGAAGGCGCGGCGTACGATTCGGCTGTCTGGTGCTTCGCCGACGATTTGATTCTCAAGGGGCACGGCGGCGCGCAGTTTTACGTCGCCGGCGGCAATTTTCTCAACGTGGTGTATGACGCCGAAGCGATCGACGCGGATGATTGGTGGTTCGACTGCACGGTGGCCGGTTCGTTCGCCGACGACTTCGCCGACAACGAGTTGGTGGGTTGGAACAAGTACGCCAACGTTTCGGGATGTATGGTCGTCGAACAGAACCAGCGGCTGGAAATGGTCGCCTCGACCGCGACAAACGGCGTCGTCGGCAGCGCGCGAACGTTGCGCACGGGCATGTTCGCGGGGGATTTCGACGTCAGCCTGAAATGCGTGATCACCAGCGACAGCGCGAATCTGGCCACGGGCCGCATGGCGGGAAATTCGCTGACCATTTTTTTCCCGCAGGAAGCAAGCGCGGCGAGCAATTGGTGGCGCACGTATGTCAATCTGGAACGACGCATTCTCAAAGGATCGTTCAATCGTCTCTATACGACCTACGCCACCGAGGCGACGACCGATCAATACAATGTCGATTTCACGCCGACCACCTGGTGGTGGCGCATCGCGCGCGTCGGCGGCGCGATCACCACGTATTACAAGCAAAGTATGGAGGCGTCGTGGACGCAGTTCCACCAGTTCACCGGCGGCGCGACCTCGCCGGGCTTGATCGAGCTGGTGTTCTATACGGATGACGCCGCCTACAATCATGAAGGCTGTTTCGACGATCTGGCGACCGGCTGGAGCGGTTTGTCGTCGTGTTATTCCTCGGCGTTGCCCAAAGAGAAAATCGCCGACTTCGCGCCGGCTCCCGGCACGAGCGTCGCCGGTACGACCACCGCCGTGTTGGGTTTCGGCGCGGGCGTGTGGCTGGCCGACACCGACGAGTCGAGCCACACCGCGAGCGAAGACGGCGGGAACTTGCGCGGCGCTTATACAAGCGCGAGCGGCGGCGGATTGTTCCCCGTACTGGCGGGATCGAGCGATGCGGCGACGGCCGTGGCCTGCACGACGAATGCAAAAATGATTGTCGGCACGAGCATGAGCGGCGCCGGTTCGTTCGTCGCGGCCACCGCCGCCGGCATCAGCGCGATCGACCTGAGCGACGATTCGTTGGCCAAGCATCTGTCCGCCGATTACGCAATCGGCGAGGGGCAGCCGCTGGTCGGCGACCAAGTGCATTGCCTGACGCGCTGCGGTTCCTACGCCTACGGCGCGAGCGCGGGCGGCGGCTGGTTCGAGCCCGACGCGACGGCCGTGGCCGATACGATCCTCAACGGCCGGCACTTCGCCGGCGACAAGGTCTCCTTGGCCTGGGCGACGCCGGTGGAAGCCGACTGGTTGTATTCGCGCCTGTATCGGCGCGGCTTGTTCGCCGGATCGGGCGCGTGGCAGCAGTTGAAGGCGGACGGCTTCGGCGGCGGCGGCGCGGCG
>CALBTQ010000268.1 GCA_937967875.1 uncultured Pseudomonadota bacterium | reverse complement strand
TGATCTGCACCAGCCCCAGCGCGTCTGCCGCCAACAGACGCTGGTGGTAATGATCGTAGTGCAGCGAATGCATCCGCGGTCCCACGCGATGGGTGGCGACGGTCTGCCAATCGGCGCGGCGCAAGGTGGTGACCACGCCGGAAAAATAATTACCCACGTATATTGAATCGTCGCGTTCGTCCAGGGCGATGCCGTTGCTGCCCGGGCCGAGCCGGCGACGGCGCACGATGCGCCGTTGGGACGGCGAATATTCCCACAACATGCCGCTGTAACGACCGAGAATGTACAACGCGTCGCCGTCGGACGATGCCGCCAACTGCAACTGGAAATCGGGCAGCCACAGGCGTTGGAGCCGTTGACTCAGATCATGCCGGTAAAACATCAGTTGTCCGCCGTAGGTGGCGACGGCGAAAAGCCGCTCGCGCGGCAACGAAGCGAAATCGGTGATGAACCGATCGACGGAAATCATCTCCTTTTTGCGGAAAAACAAATCGTACATGAAAACGTGGCGGCTGTTGGCGGCGGACATGTACACGAACTGGCTCTCCGGCTGGTACTTGACCTGGTCGACCCGCGTCAGGCGTGTAAAGGCGACGGCGGCCACCTGATGCAGCGATTCGTGATCGAGAATCTGCAATGATCCGTTTTCCCAATCGCCGACATACAATTGTTTGTTGGCGCAATTGACGGCGATCGTCTCGCCGATCGGCCCGGTTTGCGCCGTGGTCACATGTTCATTGGACAGACACACCAGCCCGTTGGGGCCGCCCCGCGCGCCGATCAGCAACCGGCCGTTACAATCCGGCTGTCCGAAACGAACATCGCGCCCGATGGTGGCGTACAGCGGATTGTCGCGATCGTTGGCGTCGTAGACCAGCGAAACGTCGGGCTGCGCGGTTACGCGCCCTTTTTCGCCCCAGGGTTGCCCGAGGTAAAAGGGAAAGACGATCGCGACGATCGCCAGCGCCGCCAGCCACAACGCCCAGCGCACGCCGCCTGGCGCAAGATCGGGCCGGCGATCGGCCGTCCACCACAATCCGCCGGCGAGCACGGGCAGGATCAGCAGAACCGGCGCCCACACCCATAGGCCCAATAGAAACAACGCAAACGGCGCAACGAAGGCCAACGAACGTTTGTCTTTCCGTCGCCGATCGAGGATGAAAATCGCCGCCGCCAGCGCCAACGCCGCCGAGCCGCGCCAGGGGGCCAGCAGCACCAGGTAAATCAGCAACGCCAGCCAGCCGGGAAAGGCGACCGCCGCCAGCAGGTGGTCGATCGCGCGCGCCGCACGGGGCTGCCATCGGTAACGCCGTAAAAGAAACCGCACGAACCACACAGCATTCAGAACAACAAACAAGCCGCGCGCCAGGGAGAGAAAGCTCATCGAGTTGACGAGCCAGCAGGTCAACAGGCAACCAAGTCCGATGGGAACGCCCATGACGATTCGCCACCAGAGCGGTTGCCGGGGAAAAGCGGAGGGTGACGTTTGTGGCTGATTCATTGTCGGCACGCTAGCTCAAGGCCGTCGGCGGTGTCAATCAAAGCGGGCGCCGGCCGAACACGGGCAGGGGGCGCACCTCGGCGGGCAACGGGCCGTCGCTGTCGAGCACGATATCGTCGGCCGTTTCGAAGCGACGATCCGGACCCGAACTGCGCAGGCGGAACCGGTCGGGCGCCGCCAAGCGGTATTGATAACGGCAGCCCCAACCGTCGTTGCGGGGGATCGTCTGGAATTGCGCGGTTTCGTTGCTTTGCCGATAGGGGATCGTCAATCCCCGCCACGCGCCGGAATCTTGCAACTGCTGCGCCAGGCAGGTCCATTCGCAGTCGGGCAGCTCATGACCGGCAGCGCGGAAGCGCTCCATCGCGCGGGCCGTTTCGGCCAGGACGTTCTCGGCGACGACCTGCCGCACCCGGGTATTGTAGCTGCCGGCTTTCCAGGCAAGGCCGCCGGCGACGAGCATCGCCAGCGTCAACGCCGTCAGTAAAAGAATCGGCGCCCAACGCCGACGCGCATTCCAGCTCAGCGTGAAGGCGGCCAGCAGCCACAACACGCCGACCAGCAGCACGGCGCTTTCGTTGTAATCCGAAACCACGGCGACGACCAACAGCCATCCGCCCATGATCGCCAGGATCGACAGGGACAGCAGGATGCGTCGCAGGGAGGACATCTACTTTTTGAAGCGGGCCAACACGTTGCCGATCAGGCTTCCCTTTTCCTTTTTCTTGGCCTTCTTCGCCATCTTCTTCAGGAAATGGTCGCCTTTGTCGATGCAACAGTTTTTATATTTTTCGCCGCTGCCGCAGGGGCAGGGTTCGTTGCGGCCGACCGCCATGACTTCGCGGGGACCGGTGACGACGCTTTTACGAAATGCCATGCGCGGACTGACTTTGGTTGTACGATAACGCATCGCGATCTTACCTCCATTTCAACCGAGGCAAGATTGGCAGAAGCCGCGACAATCCGCAAGAGCGAATCAATACTTGGCGTACATGCCCTTCTGGTGGAGATGCTCGCGTACGTAGTCGATCAACGTACCGAGATATTCGGGCAGATGCGGGCACCGAATTTCGCTGTCGTTCAGGAACTCCAGCGTGTTCTTGCAATCGTATACGGTGTAGTGATCGACGTAAGGCAGCACCTCTTCCGGGATGCGCATCAGGTCGGCGAGCCCCGGCGTTTTGGTCGCCAGTTGCACCAGCGGCATCGGGATCACGCCGCGCGTCCGGCCCATGCCGAACACCTGGTAAATTTTGTCGTAGAATTCGCGCGCGGTCAGCGGATCGGGATCGCACATCGCGAAGGTTTTGCCCAGCGACGAGGCTTTGCCCGCGATGTGCAGCGTCGCGTCGACCAGGTAATCGACCGGCACCAGGTTGAAGTATGCGCCGCCCTGACCCAGGCTGGGGATGCGCATGCTGTGGAAATACTTCAAGAAGTCGCGCTTTTCCATGTCGGCCAGGAAGCGGATGAGGAAATACGGACCGTCGAATTTATCGGTTTCGCCCGTCTGGCTGTCGCCGATGACGATGCTTGGACGAATGATGATCGTCGGGATTTTTTCGCGCTGCTTGCGCACGAGCACTTCGGCCTCGAACTTGGTCGACTCATAGTGGTTCTTGTGGCCCTGGCCGTAATCGAGGTCTTCCTCGGTGATCAGGCCGGTGCGCAGACCCGAAACGTAGCAGGTGGAAAAGTAAACGAGCTTGTCGAGCTTTTTGCACTGTTCGCAAAGCTCCAGCACGCGCCGGGTGCCTTCCACGTTAATTTCCCAGGCGATTTTCTCGGCGACGGCCAGATCGTACACGGCGGCCAGATGCCAGAAATCGGTGACCTCATCGCGAACCTTGGCCAGCGTACGATCTTCCAGGCCCAGGTTGAGCAGGGTCAGGTCGCCGGCAACCAGCTCGATTTTGTTTTTGATCTGCGGATCGAAGGGCAGAAGATCCTCGAGTTCGCGTTCGGCTTTCTCGCGAAATTTTTCCTGAATGAGTACGTAATATTTGTCGTAGTTTTTTTTCGCGGCGAATTTACGGAAGAAGTGTCGGCCGAGGAAGCCGGGGAAGCCGGTGAAAAACAGGGTTTTCGCCGCTTTTTTCTCGACGGCCGTTTTTACGGCTTTCGGTTTGGGCGCGGCTTTTTTCACCGGTGCTTTTTTCGTCGCCGCCGGTTTGGGCGCGGTTTTTTTCACCGGCGCTTTTTTCG
>CALBTQ010000267.1 GCA_937967875.1 uncultured Pseudomonadota bacterium | reverse complement strand
GAAGGCGTCGGTCGGATAGGTGACGCCCGAAAGCATCATCGAGAGCATGGCGATGACGATGGTCGTTTCGAAGGCGAAGATCGGCGAAGGCACGGCCAGCGCGAGGTTGTAAGCCATCAGGATGTTCAACAGCAACAGGCACGCCAGGTGCGCCAATACCACGGGCAAACCGCTTTGCGGCCCCATGTCTTCGAGCGGCAGCATGGCGTAAAACAACACCAGACCCAGGATCATCCCCACGGTGAAGATTGCGGCGAACCCCCCGGCCAGTTCGTCGTTGGCGTTTGGCCGGTTGTGCGGCAGCAGCCACGAAGCCGCGGCGATCAGCACGTACACGTTGAGCAAGAAGAACAGCAGCGGGGGCGCCAGGTAGATCGAGTAGTTGGTCCCCGGGTTGAAGGTGTAGGTTTCGTCCACCGCGATCGGCGCGACCTTGGCCATCGCCTGCTCTTTGCGCGCGCCGAGCTTGCGCACCATGGTCAGTTGCGCGCCGGCGGCCACCATGGTCACCGTGCGCGACAGGGCCTTGTAGGCGTTCTTGCCGATCAGGATGTTGCTCATGTCCACGATGATCATCACCGACGGCTTGCGGCCCTTTTTCAGATCGACGGAAAAATCGGCGGGAATGTACAGATAGCCGCTGATTTTGCCGGCGAACAATTGTCGCTCGGCCTCGTCCAGCGAAGCGGGCGAAGGATCGACCACGACGATCTCGCGAGTGGCGTCGACCATCGTGCGGATCGTGCGGCTGACCGAGCTGTTGTCCAGGTCGATCACCGCCAGCGGCAGGCCGCTCATCACCTGCTCGTGGTAAACCTCCATCGAAAGAAACCCGGTGATCAGCAACAGCGCGAGCATCACCTGGAAGCGCGGACGCAGCAACAGTTGCCGCATTTCGCTCCGGTAACCGCGACCGAAATGAGTGAAAAAACCGTGTCCGCTCAGCCGCCGCATCGCCCGCCTCCGCTATTTGATCGTCCAGCGGACGGTCATGCCGGGGCGCAGGCCCTCGACCGGCTGCGTCGGTCGGGCGCGCACTTCGAAGCTCTTCAGGTCGAAGCCGCCGCGTTCCGAGGTGGCCCGCCAGGTGGCGAAATCGCCCTGCGCGGCCAGGTGATAGATTTCCATGGGCACGGTGCGGTCCAGCGCGGGCACATACAGCGAGACGGCCGCGCCTTTCCGGATTTTCCGCAGCAGATCCTCGCGCACCGAGAAGGTCGCCCACAGCTCGCTCATGTCCACCAACGTGACGATCGGATAGCCGGTGGCGGCCAACTCGCCGGGATGGAGAATGACCTTGCTCACTTCGCCGGCGATCGGCGCGACCTGCACCGTTTCCTTGTCGTAGGCCTTCACCTCGTCGAGGGTCGCCTCGGCGCGCTTGACCAACGCGGCGGCCGCGGCGATGTCCTCTTCGCGCGCGCCCTTCATCACCGCGTCGTATTGTGCGCGGGCCATTTCCATCTGTTCCTTGGAGACGTTGTACTTGAACTCGACCTCGTCGAACTTGGCCTTGGGCACGGCGTCCTTTTCCAGCAGCTTGACCATGCGGTTGTACATCTTCTCCATGACCTCGACCTGGTGCCGGGCCGCGTCGAGCTGCCGGGCGGCGGCGCGTTTCTGTTCCTCGCGCGCGCCCTTGTTGGCCTTGTTGTACTGGGCCTTGGCCGCGTCGATGGCCGCGTTGACCTGGCCCATCTTGGCGGCGATTTCCTCGCCGGTGATGGTCGCCAGTTGCTGCCCCTGTTCGACGGCGTCGCCTTCGCGCACGAACACCTCGATGATGCGTCCCGGAATTTTCGAAGCGACGTCGATTTCCACCGCGTCGATCAGGCCGGTGACGGTGACTTCTTCGTCGCCGGAGCAGCCGCCGATGAAAAGGGCGAGGGTCAACAGCATCAGCCCGCAAACGAGATTCTTGTTCATCTTGATTCCTCGGGTTGGCCGGTCGGTTTTGCCAGAATGCCGTCGAAGATCAACGTCAGGACGTGCCGGAAAGCTTCCTCCTGTTGTTGCGGATCTTCGACGTCCATGTTCCACAAAGCGCTCATCAGCAGCCGGCGTTGGAAGTACGTCAGGCACAAACCGACGACGCTCAGCAGCAATTGTTTCGGATTGAGGTCCGGGCGAAACACGCCTTGTTCGATGCCGCGCTGCAGGCAGCCGGACAGATCGACCAGGCCGGCGCGGATCAGCGGCACCAGGTCGGATTGATCCGCCCGTGCGCGTTGCAGGCTCTCCCAGGCCAGCAGGCGCACGAAGCCGGGATTGCCGGCCAGGTAATAAAAGAAGTGGCGCAGCAGGCCTTCCGCCTGTTTTTTCGGCGGTTGGTCGGTGTCCATGTATTGGCGCGAGGAGTCCATGAAATGGTTCAGGCGTTCCTTGAGCACCTCGCGGTAGATGACTTCCTTGTTGCCGAAATACAGGTAGATCAGCCGCTTGTTGACGCCGGCCCGTTTGGCGATTTCGTCGACGCGCGCGGCGTCGAATCCCTGGTCGATGAAAATTTCCGAGGCCGCGTTCAGCAACTGTTGCTTGGTGCGTTCGGCATCGCGTTTGCGACATTTGATCGTCATTGGGCGTCCCCCGCTGGCGGTGTGGCCGTCTCGGCGGCGGGTGCGGCGAGGGGCGGAATGACGGCGTCGCGGGGATCTTCGCCCATGGCCAGCTTCAAGGCGGCGTATTGCGTGAGCACGTCGTATTGCGCACTGATTTTGTTGCCGCGCGCCTGCGTGAGCAGCGTTTGCGCGCTCAGCACGTCGGTCGAATTGGTCAAACCCTCTTCGAACTGCAATTGCTGAATGCGCAGATTTTCCTCGGCCCGCGCCACGGCCTGCGCGGTCGTTTCGTAGCGCTTTTTGGCCGATTGCAGTTCCTGGAAGTTCTGTTTGATCTGCAGGTGGATCAACTCGGACACTTCGCTGCGGCGGATGCGCGCCTGCTTGGTTTGCGCCCCGGCCGCCTGCGCCTCGAAGTACTTGCGGCCCCATTCCCAGAAGTTCCATTCGAGGGCCAGGCCGACGAACATCTCGTCTTCCTCGTAGAGAATGATGCCCTCGTTGTGCTGGTAACGGCCGATCGCGGCCACCTGCGGGGTGAGTTGCCACCAGCTCAGGCGCTCGACGGCCTCCATCGCCTCAACCTGATGATTCAACGCGGATAGATCGAGCCGCCGGCCGTCGGCGCGCAACTGCGCTTCGTTCGCCGACAACGGCAGATCGGCGGGCAGCGCAGCCGCCTGATCGATCAAGACCAACTCGTCATTCTGCGGCAGGCCGATCAATTGCGCCAGCGCCGACTTGGCCAGCGACAGCCCGTTCTCGGCGCGGATCAACTGTTCCTGCGCGTTGGCCAGGGCGACCTGCGCGGTCAGCAAATCGGTTTTATCGATGAACTCGGCCTCGTAGTAGTCCTGAGCCTGGGTCACGTGCGCCTGGATCGTCTCGACCGCCGCGGCGGCGACGTTGCGCAGCTTTTCCACCGACAGCACACGGTAGTAGGCCTCGATCGTGTCGAAGGTCACCTCGCGGCGGGTGCGTACGGTCATGCCGGCCATGGCTTGCTCGCCGGCCGACCGCGCCTTGTACCCCTGGTAAACCGAGTACAACGGCGTCAGCGGCTGCACGGCGGTCAGCTCGAGGGTCTTGGTCGTCTCGGCGCGCATTTCGATCGGATCGATCGGGCCGACGAGCTGATCGACCGCCGATCGCATCGTGCCGTTCAGGGCGATGTAATCGAACACGTCGATGTCGTGCGCGTCGTCCCAGTACAGCAGCCGGCCCTCGGCGGACAGGCTTGGCCCGAAACGCGCAGCGGCGCTGTTGCGCAAGGCCACGGCGGCCTCGTGCTGGGCTTCGGCGCTTTGCACCCGGTGGTTGTTTTGCATGGCCAGACTGATCGCCTCATCGAGGGAAAGCGTGGTGGCTTCCTCGGCCAGGGCGGCGGAAAGGCTGAGCAAAACGGCCAGCAGGGATGCCAACAAGATTCTCATGGTCGAGCCACTCCTTTGTAACTAACCGGTTAGATACATAAACCTCCTGATGCAATATGTCAAGCGAAATTTCAATGATTGGACTAATCTATCATTTTAATAAGACTGCGATATCAACAAGTTAATGAAATATTGTAACTAAATAGTGATTTAATAGTGAAAAGTGCTGATGCTTCCCGAGGCCGTTTCCCGCCCGGCGATAGTTAACAGAAAAGGGCGCGATCGACGGACCGCGCCCTTGAACTGGCGAACGAAGCCTTGACGGCTCAGGGCAAGCCGGGGAAGGACGTTACGTACTGAACCTTTAAATCTGGAAAGGATTCCACAATTTGCACTTTGAAATCAGGAAAACTTTCGACGAACTCCCAGCGACCGCATGAATCAGGAAAGCTTTTCACTTTTTCAACTTTCAAATCCGGGAAACTATCTACGATTTGGATTTTAAAGTCGGGGAAACTTTCCACGATCTGCACCTTGCCATACATTTTTTTACCGTTGAACGTGCAGTCGGCGCCGACCTTGGAATC
Source organism: uncultured Pseudomonadota bacterium (assembly GCA_937967875.1). GTDB lineage: Bacteria > Lernaellota > Lernaellaia > Lernaellales > Lernaellaceae > CALBTQ01. The sequence continues at coordinate 169 of CALBTQ010000267.1, read as the reverse complement.
CGATGACTGGACGATCGCCCAAGTGCCGAGAATGCCGAGCGTCACCAGCAAAAGAACCGCAATCACTTTAATCTTCATTTTCGCATGCCTTTCATAAAACTGTTTTCCAACGCCTTGTAGGTAAAAACATTATCTCGGGAAATAAAATCATACGTAATACGCAATGTAA
>CALBTQ010000266.1 GCA_937967875.1 uncultured Pseudomonadota bacterium | reverse complement strand
ATCGTATTCGGTGACTGGAGTTCAGACGTGTGCTCTTCCGATCTGGCCGCCATCGGCACCAACGTTCACGCCCGCCGCGCCGCCCGCGCGCACTTGCTGTTCAACCTGATCGGCGTGCTGCTGACCGTCTTCGTCTTTCACTGGTACGTCGACCTGATCGACTGGATCGTGCCGCACGATCCCGACTTCGTTTCCGGCGACGGCGGCAAACCGCACATCATGACCCACGTCGCCATGGCCACCACCGTGTTCAACGTGGTCATGGTCGTTCTCCTGTTGCCGCTGGTGCATCAACTGGGCGCCTTCGTGACCTGGCTGGTGCCCAAACGCGGCAAGGACGAAGCGCACCTGGCGCTGGTCGACAAGCGCCTGCTGCAAACGCCCTCCCTCGCCGTCGAACAGGCGCGCCGCGAGGTGGTCACCATGGGCGACTCGGTGCGCGAAATGCTGACCAAAGGCACGTCGTTGTTCCAGCGCGAATCGGGCCGCACGACATTCTCGCGCGAGATTTTCGCCCAGGAAAATTACATCGACGAGTTCCAGAAGGAACTGACGATCTTCCTCTCCAACCTGCTGCAGGCCTCGTTGACCCAGGAGGAAAGCGAGGAAACGCGTGTGCTGTTGCGCATCAGCGACGAGTTGGAGAGCATCGGCGACTACGCGGAAAACCTGGCCAAGTGTTACATGCGCACCAAGAAAAATGAGGAAGGATTTTCCGCCGACGCCACCGGGGACCTGGACCGCATTTCACGACACGTCATCGAATACTATGATTTGATCCTCAAGGCGTTCATCGAACGCGACCGCACGATTCTTCCGGACGCGCGCAGCCGGGGCGACACGATCAACCACATCGCCGACGAGATCCGCGACAACCATCTCAATCGGTTGGATGCGGGCGTGTGCGATCCGGTGATGGGATTGGTGTATAGCGATATCGTGGTCAATCTGCGCCGCGTGAAAAACCACACCTTCAACATCGCCGAAGCCGTGGCGCACTGGCGCTAGGCGTTTTCGGCGCGATTGATCGGCGTCACCGTGCCGCGGTCGTTTCTCAGGCGGTCCTTGTACATCGCGCCGTCGGCAACGCGCAGCAGTTCCTCGGGCGTGTCGCCGTCGGCCGGATAGCTGGCAAAACCCAGGCTCACTTCCGGCTGCACGACCACCCGCGCCACTTTGACCACCAGACGTTGAATGGCCGTACGCAGCCGTTCGGCCAGCACACGCGCCGCCTTGTCGCCCGCGCCGTTGGCGATGATCACGAATTCGTCGCCGCCGTAACGGAAGCAGCGATCCTCCGGGCGCAACACGCTTTCGATCGTCCGCGCCGTTTCGGTCAGCACGCGGTCGCCGATTTCATGTCCGTGTTTGTCGTTGACCCGCCGCAATTCCTGCAGGTCCAGCAGGCACAGCGTGTACACGTCCTTGCCATCGGGCGCGACCAGCGTCTCGGCGAAATAGCGGCGCATGGCCCGCAGGTTGCCCAGGCCGGTCAGGCTGTCGATCAGCGAATCGACGAAGGTGTCGGAGTACTTCAGCGAATTGACCAGCGCCGGCGTCACCATGTTGGCCAGCTTGGCCAGCAGATCCTGATGCGCTTCCTGATAGAAATTGTCCTTTTCCGAATACAGCGTGATCACGCCGACGGTCTGCTTGTCGAACAGCACCGGCACCGACAGCGCCGAGCGGTATTCGCCGTCGCCCGTGTCGCGCCCGGCCAGATCCAACTGCGCGTTGACGTTGCGCATCGGGTGCGCGTTTTGCGCCACCCAGCCGCTGATGCCGCTGCCGAATTCCAGCTCCAGTCCGCGCAATCCCTCGGGCATGCGCGCGTCGATGTAATGCGCCTGCAGCCGCCGTTCCTGCTGATTGGCCAGGTAGACGATCGCCGCATTGTAGGGAATCAGCCGCCCCACGCCGCGAATCAGGCTCGCCGCGATTTCGTCGACGGTCAGGCTCTTGCTGACCATCTGCGCCACTTCGTACATCAGCAGCATCTCTTGCTGCGTGTAGGAAATCTGGCCGTACAACTGCATCGCGCTTTTGTCGGGCGACAACGCGTACGGATCGGTCGAGGACGGCGTCGAGTACGTCAGCTCCTCGATGCGGCGATCCTCTTCCGCCGCGGCCGCCTCCATCTCCTCGACGTGCTTGATGAACGCGTCGGCGATTTCCGGATCGAAGCCCTTGCCCCGCTCGTCGCGGATGATCTGCAACGCCTTCTCGCGACACATCGCGCCGCGGTACGGCCGATCCGAACGCAACGCGTCGTACACATCGCACACAGCCAGCATGCGCGAGAACTTGCTGATCTTCTCGGCCTTCACCCCGTGCGGATACCCGCGGCCATCCCAGCGCTCATGGTGCGCCAGCACGACGTCGGCGATCGGAAAATCGCGCGACACGGCTTTGAGGATCTGCGCGCCGACCACCGGGTGCACCTTCATGCGCTCCATCTCGTCGGTGGTGAAGCGGCCCGGCTTGTTGAGGATCAGATCCGGAATGGCGATCTTGCCGATGTCGTGCACCAGCGCGGCGAAGCGCAGGCCCTTGAGTTCTTTCTCGTCGTTGACGCCCAGGATCTCGGCGAGCTTGGTCACGTAGGCTTGCACGCGATGCACGTGGCCGTGCGTCACCTGGTCCTTGGCGTCGATCGCCAACGACAAGGTTTCGATGGTGTCCATGTGCATCGATTCGAGTTCCTGAATATGCTCGTTGTTCTCCTCTTCGCGCTTTAGGTTGACCCGCTGACTGAAATGAACCAAACCGATAATGGGAACGCTGACCAGAAAACCGATCACTCCCACGGTGAAATGCAACATATACAACATGATCGCCACCGAGAGCGCGGCGAAGAAACCGATGCTCGTCCACAGGAAATTCTCGACCCACAACTTCCACAGGTGCATCCGGGTCTGCAGGCTGATCGCCACCGCGACCGTCCATGAATTGAGCAGGAAATACGCCATCGCCATCGCGCACAGCGGCAGCACGTAGTGGATCAACTGCGGATGCGCCGGCAGCAGCAGGTAATAGGCTTTGCCTGCCGCGAACACCGAAATCGCGCCGGACGCCACGTTGAACGGCGCCTTGTACCACGACTCCTTTTTAATGTGCGGCAGCGTGTTGATGATCTTGCTCACCGCGTCGGCGGCCATGGCCGGCAACGTGCCGTAGATCATCAAGATGGCGTAGATGAACGCGGTGTCCATCGAGAAATGCACATCGGTGTAGGGAATGCGCACGTTGACGCGCGCGGTGATCAGCGCCAGCGCGACATACGCCGCCAACGCCCATTCGATCGGCACGATCTCCAGCGACAGCAACGGTTGCACGAACGCGGCCATCCCCGCGACGATCAAGAAGAAAATATAAAGCTGAAGCTGTCGTGGCAAATTTTTCCACGGCATGGCGTCCACTCCTTTGCACGCTCCCTCCCTGCCCGGTCCCCACCGGAACGCCATACCTTATTTTGTGCCGCCCTTACCCCTTAGCATGGTTCGTTTTTTTAAACAAGCTATTAAACGAATAGTTAGTACTAATTCATCCACGGATACACACGGGATCTTTTTTATCGCCCGACGAAAACGACGGTCGACACCCTCGAACCGCCGGCTTAGTAATATTTTTAAATAAATAATTGACAGTTGTTTTTTTTTTTTTTGAAAAATAAGCAATAGAGATTTTGGAGTTGATCCACCACCTGGAATTGGAGGTTTAAAATGGCTGATAGTATTATTTATGTTAATGCGGAAACCGGCAACGACACCACCGGCACCGGTGCGGAACTCACTCCTTATAAGCACATTTCCCGCGCATTGGAAGATGTGAGCGATCCAGTCACGGACGAGACCACGATATTTTTAATGACCGCAAGCGCCGATCCGTTTACTGAAGACGGCGGCGAACTCGTGGTGCGCGGCGTGCGCTGCCTCGGCGAAGGGGCGGTGTTGGCCATTCAGCCGTCCACCTGGCAGGAAAACCTGTACGAAGCGGCGTCGGATCCCTTCGGCGGCGCAGGTATTTTTGACATCACGGCCGACAGGCCGGTGGATGTCAGCATGCAAATGACCTTTGTCGATTGCACCGGCATCGAGCTGCGCGGCTTGAATTTTACGCCGGAAGACAGCAACGACGACGCCGGGATTCTGGTCGACGGCCATAGCCGGGTGACCGTCAAGTACTGCAGTTTTGAATTGGCGGACACGCCGGTGTGCATTTGCGGACCGGCGCTGTTGCATCTGGAGATGTGCTATTGGCGCAACAACATGATCGCCATAACCGCGGCGACCGGGGCAACGCTGTCGCTGAGCGGCGACAACCTGATTCTGGACGCGCGGCTGATCGGCATCAAGGGTGTCGACCGGGCCAAGTTGGCGGTCTATCCGTGGGAGGCCAAGCCGACCACCTACTACACGACGACGATCACGACCACGGTGGGCCAGAAAGAGCAGTACAACGCTGTTTTGTTGCGCAACGGCGCGTTTTTGGGCGTCTCGTGCGATCCGCTGCAGCCGTTGGATATTTACAGCGGTCGATTGATTATCCATCACAACAGCGCCAAGCTGCCGGCACAATACTACGGCGTGAAAATGGCCTCGCAGGCGCTGCTGTCGGGCACCGACGAAATGCAGTTCACCATGCGCAACACCAAGGGCGAAACGGTCGAGATGCCGGAAGGGCAGC
>CALBTQ010000265.1 GCA_937967875.1 uncultured Pseudomonadota bacterium | reverse complement strand
TTTGAATACCAGTCGCAACTGCCGTTCGCGCCCGCCGTCGCCCGGTTCGATCCCGCCGTGCGGACCATGGCAAACTACAACCTTGCCGGTTATCGTTGAGGTCATGCTTTCGCCGCTTCGTTTCAGATTTCTCTCGCGCCTGTTTCCCGGCATTGCGGGCAGACGACGTACAGTTCGAGCCGATGCCCGACGAGTTTGTAACCGTAGTGCCGCGCCACGTCCATCTGCAGCAGCTCGATGCCGCGCTCCTCGAATTCGATGTGCGCGTTGCAGCGCGTGCAATACAGATGGTCGTGGTGTCCGCGCCCGTAGATGTACTCGTAGGCGCTTTCCTCGCCGGGGTTGGATTCGGCCACGCGGATCATCCGGCTTTCGATCAGCAAAGGAATGGTGCGGTAAACCGTCGCGCGGCTGGCCGCCGATCCCTTGGCTTTCAGGTCGGTCACCAAGTCCTCGATGCGGAAATGCTTCTTGGTTTTCGACAGCGCGCGCACGATCTCGTCGCGCTCCTGCGTGCAGCGCATGTTCTTGCTGCGCAGATGTTCCCGAAACAACTCGACCGGATCTCGCATGGTTTTCCCCCACTGGACGCGAGGGTGAAGTTTAAGGGTCTTTGCCCCGTGCGGTCAAGGCTAGTTGAGACACAATCCAAATTGCCTCGGCCCTTGACGATCGACGCAGTGCGGCAATACCCTGTTGCAGTCTGATCAGGAAGCGGCGGTTGTTTTCACTGCCGGAGAGGAGCCCCATGCACATCGCGCCCGGACAGGCTTCCGAGAAGTTCCTTCGCGCCGTTACCAAAGTCGTCGGCAGCGACCATATCTCCCTCGCGGACCTGGACCGGCTGTCCTACAGCCGCGATTTGAATCCCGTCTCAAATCTGTCGACCAACGAGGGTCGTTTCGGGCCGATGCCCGACGCGGTGGTCTGGCCGGCCGACACGCAGCAGGTCGTGCAGATCGTCAAGCTCGCCGCCGAGCACCGCACGCCGATCATCGCCTTCGGCGCGGGCAGCGGCGTCTGCGGCGGCACGGTGCCCTTGCGCGGTGGAATCATTCTGGATCTCAAACGGCTGAACCAAATCATCAAGCTCGACGAGGACTCGCTGGCGGTCACCGCCGGGGCGGGGATCATCGGTCAGCACTTGGAAATGGAGCTCAACCGCAAGGGCTACACCATGGGGCATTTCCCCAGCTCGGTGTACAGCTCGACCCTCGGCGGTTATTTGGCCGCGCGCAGCGCCGGTCAGCTTTCGGCGAAGTACGGCAAGATCGAGGACATGATTCTCGGCCTCGAAGCGGTGCTGGGCACGGGCGAGATTCTACGCACGCCGGCGACGCCGCGCGCCTCGCTGGGTCCGGACTGGAACCAGGTGCTCATCGGCTCGGAAGGCACGCTGGCGATCATCACCGAGGCGACCTGCCGCATCCGGCCCTACCCGGCCGAGCGCCGCTTCGCTTCGTTCGTCTTCCCCGGTCCGTCGGAAGGCACCGAGGCGATCCGGCAGATCATGCGCCACGAACTGCGCCCGGCGGCGATCCGCCTTTACGACGAGCTGGACACCGTGCTGGTCGGCACCAGCTCGAAAAACGAGGAAAGCTCGGAGAGCTTCTGGAACGCGATTCCCATCAGCCAGTTCGGCAATTTCGTCAAGAGCGTCGCGCCGGGGCTGATCCGCCGCACCGAGCGCTTCTTCGGCAAACGCGCCGACCTGATCAACCTGCTGGAAAAATTCGCCACTAAGGGCTGCCTGCTGGTGATGACCTTCGAGGGCGAGTCGGACCTGGTCGCCGACGAGGAGACGCTGGCCACCGAGCTGTGCGAAAAACTCGGCGGCGTCAATCACGGGCCCGAGGCGGCGCTGCGCTGGTGGAACAACCGCTATCACGTCAGCTACAAGCAGTCGAAGGTCTTCTACCACGGGGCGATCGTCGACACGATCGAGATGGCCACGACCTGGGACAAGCTTGTGCCGCTCTACGAGGAAGTGCGCAAGGCCGTGCGCGACATGGCCTTCATCATGGCCCACTTCAGCCACGCGTATCTCGACGGCGCGTCGGTGTACTTCACCTTCGTCACCGCCGCGCCCAGCGTGGAAAAGGCCGAACAGGCGCACCGCGCGGTGTGGGACGCGGCCGCCACGGCCTGCCAGCGCGTCGGGGCGGCGATCAGCCACCACCACGGCATCGGCTACACCAAGGCGCGCTTCATGAGCGAAGAACACGGTCAGATGATGCGCGTGTACGAGGCGCTCAAACGGGAAATGGACCCCGCCGGGATACTCAACCCCGGCAAGATGGGGCTGTAGGAGCTACGGCATGACGCGGAAAGCGACGCGAAAAACGACCAACGTCGAATTGCTCAACCAGTTGCGCGACGTGCTGGGCGGCCGGCGGGTGAGCCGCGGGGAAACCGACCGCATCAACTACGGCCGCGACCTGTGGCCGCGCAGCCTGTTGGAAGTGCGCAAGGGCCAGGTGCCCCATCAGCCGGAGATGATCGTCTGGCCCGAAACGACCGAGGAGGTCAGCCGCGTGCTGCGCATCTGCAACGAGATGCGCGTGCCCGTCGTGCCCTTCGGCGCGGGCAGCGGCCTGTGCGGCGCGGCGCAGCCGATGTGCGGCGGCGTGGTGCTCGACGCCAAACGCATGGCGCGCATCGAGCGCATCGTGCCCGAAACACAGATGATCGTCTGCCAGACGGGGATCATCGGCGCACACCTGGAAACCGAACTCAACCGCCACGGGCTGACCATGGGGCATTTCCCCGGCTCGTTCGGCACCTCGACCCTCGGCGGCTACCTGGCCACACGCAGTGCGGGCATGGCCGCCACCGGCTACGGCAAGATCGAAGACATGCTCATCAGCATGCAGGTCGTGCTCGCCGACGGCTCGGTGATCCGCACGCGCACCGCGCCGCGCCGGGCGACGGGTCCGGACTTCAACCATCTGTTCCTCGGTTCGGAAGGTTCGCTGGGCGTGATCACCAGCGCCACCATGCGCGCGCACATGCTGCCCGAGGCCCGCGTCTTTCGTGCGCTGTCGTTCAAGAAAATGGACGCCGGCCTCAACGCGGTGCGCCGGATGCTGCGCGCGGGACTGCGCCCGGTGATCGCGCGGCTCAGCGACGAAGCCGACACCTTGACCACGTTGCACGCGCTGGGCGTCGAGGCGAAGGATTGCGTGCTGCTGCTGGTCTTCGAAGGCCGCGCGGTGCGCATCGATCTGGAAATGAAAAAAGCGCTGGCGATCACCCGCGAACTGGGCGGACGCGATTTCGGCGAAGCGACCGCGCAACGGTGGTACGGCCGCCGCAACAGCGAACAGTACCGGCAAAGCCCGTTGATGACCGACGAAAAACTGCTGTTGGATACGGTCGAGGTTTCCACCGTCTGGTCCAACGCGACACACCTGTATACGGCGATGCGTAAGGCGCTCAGCAAAAAGGTCTCGGTGCTGGGCGTTATGCCGCACGCCTACCCCGAAGGCTGCTCGTTGGCCTTCACCATCATCGGCCGGGCCGGGCGCGCCGACGATCTGGCCGCCTACGACGCCGTCTGGAAGCTCGCGTTGGACACCGCCGCGCAGGCCGGGGGCGCCATCAGCCACGCCTACGGCATCGGCCGGCTCAAGTTCGACCGGCTGGCGCAGCAGAACCCCGCCGCGGTCGAACTGCTGCGCGGCATGAAACGCCGGCTGGACCCCAACGACATTCTCAATCCCGGAAAACTGGCCCCGTGCACGGAGGGCGCATGCTGAAGAAGTTCCACAAAGAAATCGAATACGGCACTTACTGTCCGAAGCTCTGCCGCTTCGCCTGCCCGGTGGCCAACGCGACCGGCAACGAAACGCAAACCCCCTGGGGCCGCATGACGCTGCTGCACCTGGTCGGCGAGGGCGCGTTGAACTGGAACCGCGAAGTGTCGCTGTCGACCTACCGCTGCACGACCTGCATGCTGTGCCGCGAGTATTGCGACCACGAAATCGAAGTGCCCGCCGTGATGCTCGCCGCGCGCGAAAAGGCCGTGGCCGACCGCATGCAGCCGCAGGAATCGGCCGAGTTCGAGCGCTTCTTTTCCGAGCGCCACAACCCGATGGGCGACGATCTGGCCGCGCGGTTGCGCACGCTGCTGCCGTCTTCGCTGTTCAATCCCGACGCCCAGGTCGTGTACTTCCCCGGCTGCGTGATGATCTACAACTATCCGCAGACGATCAAGAACACCTTCCGCGTGCTCGAGGCGATGGACATCAACTACGTCGCCTGCTACGACGCCGAAGTGCCCTGCTGCGGCGTGCCGTTGCACGACCAGGGTTATCAGGAAGCCTTCGCCAAAAACGCGCAAGAGTTGGGGCGCAAGCTGAGCAAGGCCAAGGTGATCATCACCGGTTGCCCGAGCTGCGCGTATACGCTCAAGGTGCAGTTGCCGCAGGCCGGCGTGCAGCTCACCGACCGCATCTACCATATGACCGAGTTCCTCGCGCCGCTGGTCGCCGAAGGCAAACTGCCGATCCGCCGCCCCTACACCAAGCGGCTGATCTACCACGATCCGTGCTACCTGGGCCGCTACCTGCACGTCTTCGACCAGCCGCGGCAATTGCTCAACGAAGTGTGCCGCGAGCCGATCGAAGAGTTCAGTTGGCACCGCCAGAAGTCCTATTGCTGCGGCGGCGGCGGGGGCATCCCGGTCACCAACCCGGTGATGGCCCGCGACATCGCGCAGAAACGGCTGGTCGAAGTACACGAGGGCGAGAAGAAAAGCCTGGTCACCGCCTGTCCGTCGTGCATGCGCGCCTTCGAGAAGGCCGACGACTCGGTCGAGGTGCTCGACGTGGTCGACGTGCTGGCGCGCTGCATCTGATCGCGCTAGACTACGCGCGATGATCAAACTGGAAAACGTCTACAAATCCTTTCGCGGGCAGCGGGTGCTCGACGGCGTGAGTTTGGAAATCCCCACCGGCAAGATCACCGTGCTGCTGGGTCGTTCCGGCGGCGGAAAATCGGTGACGCTCAAGCACATCATCGGTCTGGTCCGGCCCGACTCGGGCCGCATCCTGGTCGACGGCGAGGACATCACCACGCTCGACGACCGCGAAATGAACCGCGTGCGGCGCAACTTCGGCGTGCTCTTTCAGGACGGTGCGCTGTTCGATTCGATGAACATCTTCGAGAACATCGCCTTCCCGCTGATCGAGCACACCAAACTCAAGCATGACGAAATCCGCGCCACGGTCGCCGAGGCGCTCGCAGCGGTCGGCCTGGCCAACATCGAGGACAAGCTGCCCTCCGAGTTGTCCGGCGGCATGCGCAAACGCGTGGGCCTGGCGCGCGCGATCGTGCTCAAGCCGCAGACCGTTTTCTACGACGAGCCGACCTCCGGCCTCGACCCGCTGATGACCGACTCGATCAACCAGCTCATCGTCGACACGCAGAAAAAATTCAACCTGACCAACTTCATCATCAGCCACGACGTCGAGGCCGCGCTGCGCATCGCCGACAAAATCGCCGTGCTCTACGAGGGCAAGATCCTCGAAGAAGGCCCGCCCGCCGAAATCAAGTTCTCCAGCAATCCCTTCGTCCGCGCCTTCATCGAAGGCCGCCAGGGCGATTACGAAGTGCTCTAAGCTTTATCGCGCGGTTGCATCTCACTTTTATTGCCGTAGAATAATCGCAGGGAAATGGAGT
>CALBTQ010000264.1 GCA_937967875.1 uncultured Pseudomonadota bacterium | reverse complement strand
CATACGAGTTCGTATTCGGTGACTGGAGTTCAGACGTGTGCTCTGCCGAGCTGTCGATGCGCACGGCGAGGACGCGACCAACGAACTGACCTACCTGCTGCTCGAAGCCGCCGACCGTTCTAAAACCGTTACTTCCATCGTAGTGCGCGTGCATCGCAACACACCGGAAAAATTGTACCTGCAGGTTGCCGATATCCTGCGTCGCGGCACATCGAATTTATCGCTGATGAACGACGACCTATTTGTGCCCGCGATGGAGCGGCACGGCTATTCGCCGGAGTCGGCGCGTAATTACGGCATTACCGGCTGCACCGATCTGCTCGCACCGGGTGAAACCGGCGGCATCAGTTTTTGCGGCTTGCTGCTGTCGCGCGTGCTGGACATTACGTTGCGCAACGGCGACGGGCAAACGCTGCTCGGGCCCCTGCGTAACGTCGGCATTCGCACCGGCGACCCGGACACGTTCGAGGATTTCGCGCAGTTGCTCGACGCCTTCGAACGGCAGATCGATCACATGGTCAAGGTGAACGTCGATGCCTCGAACCTGCGCGACCGTCTTTTCGCCGAACATCAGCCCGCGCCGATTCTTTCGCCTTTCGTCGCCGGTTGCCTCGAAAACAAAAAGGACATCACGCGCGGCGGCGCCCGCTACAACATGACCGGCATCAATATGATCAATAGCGTCGCCAACGTGATCGACTCGCTGTACGTGATCAAGAAGCTGATCTTCGAGGAAAAGCGCTTCACCTTCCGCGAACTACTGGCGGCGCTCGACGAGGATTTTCACGGGCACGACGATCTGCTGCGGCGGATCAAAGCGGTGGAAGGGCGTTGGGGCAACGGCAACGGCGAGTCCGACGAACTGGCGCGCGAGGTGATCGCCCGCTTGTTTGCAACGTGTGATAAGTATCGTTGCTACAAAGGCGGACCGGTGGCGCCGTTCATCAACAGCATGACCTCACACACGATGGACGGCCGCGTTTCCGGCGCCACGCCCGACGGCCGGCGCGCGGCGACGCCCTACGCTTCCAGTTGCAATCCGTACAATGTCGAGCAGGCCGGCATCACCGGTGTGCTGCGTTCGGTCGCGGCGCTCGATTTCCGGCCGCTGCTGGGCTGCGCGGTCAACGTGCGGCTGCATCCGAGTTTCATCGGCGAGAACGAACAAACGCAGAAAAAATTTGCTGCGCTATTGAGAACCTACTTCCAAATGGGCGGCGTGCAGCTTCAACCGACCGTTGCATCGGCCGAAATGTTGCGCGCGGCACAACGATCGCCGGACGATTATCGCGAGCTGATCGTCAAGGTCGGCGGCTACAGCACGTACTTCGTCGACCTGGGGCGCGAGATCCAAAACGAGGTGATCGCGCGCACCGAGCACGGCGCGGTGGAGTGAGGTGATGCCGGGCATTATTTTCGATATCCAGCGCTACGCCGTGTACGACGGACCGGGCATCCGCACCCTGGTTTTCTTTAAGGGGTGCCCCTTGCGTTGCGTCTGGTGCCACAACCCCGAATCGTGGCGACGCGAGCCGGAAATGGGCTACCTGGCCGACAAGTGCCTCGCTTGCGCGTCGTGCGTGCCGGCCTGCCCAAACAACGCGCTGACGCTTGTTGACGGGCGGATTGTACGCGACAAAGAGTTATGCACTGTGTGCGGTGCATGTGCCGCTATTTGTCCGCAACAGGCGATGGAAAAAATCGGTTGGTCGGCGACGGTCGAGGAAATCGTTACGACGGTCGCGGCCGACAAACCATTTTACGACAACTCCGGCGGCGGGGTGACCTTGTCCGGCGGCGAGCCGACCGGCCAGCCGGATTTCCTTTTCGCGTTGATCGAAAAACTGCGCACGGCCCATATTCATATCGCCATAGAAACCTGCGGCTGCTTTCCGGCGAAGATGCTCGATCGACTGAGCGATACGGTTGATCTCTTTCTGTACGACATCAAGAAAATCTCGTCCTTCGAGCACCGCCGTTGGACCGGCCTGGGCAACAAGCTGATTTGCGATAATTTCCTTTACCTGCATCGGAAAGTGGGGGCGGCGCGTTTACTGCCGCGTATTCCATTGATCCCGACCGTCAACGACGATCCGGCCGAAGCCGAGGCGATCGTCGAGTTGCTGCAACAAGCCGGCTATAAAGGCGAGGTGCACCTGATGCCCTACAATCCTCTGGCGAAAACGAAATGGGCGAAGGTCGGGCGGGGAGATCGGAAGAGCGTCGTGTAGGGAAAGAGTGTAGATCTCGGTGG
>CALBTQ010000263.1 GCA_937967875.1 uncultured Pseudomonadota bacterium | reverse complement strand
AGATCGTATTCGGTGACTGGAGTTCAGACGTGTGCTCTTCCGATCTCATGGAAGGTCAGCGAGATGTCGCACAACGGGCATTGCAGCGGCTGCCCGCACTCCAGGCAGAAGGCGTAGGTCGAAAAGCCGCGCCGGTTGAGAAAGAGAATCGCCTGCTCGCCGGCGGCCAACGTGACGCGCAGTTGTTCGGCCAGCGCCTGCGAGAGCACGCGGTGCACGCTGGTCTGTTTGCGCGGCGGCGCGGGCGGCGGCGGTTCGTCCTTTTTGCGCCGGCGACGTTTTTGCCGTTCCATTTCGCGGCGCATGTCCACGACCTCGACGCGCGGCATGGGCGCGCCGGTCGGACGCTGCGTCAGTTCCAGCAGTTGATAGCGACCGACCTGGACGGCGTGGTAGGTTTCCAGACTGGGCGTGGCCGAACCCAGCACGACCGGGCAACGGTGCAAGGTGCCCAATTTCAGCGCCAGATCGCGTGCGTGGTAGGTGACGCCGTCGTCCTGCTTGAAGCTGGATTCATGCTCCTCGTCCACGACGATCAGCCCGAGGTCGTCGAAGGGCGCGAACAACGCGCTGCGCGCGCCGATCACCACGCGGGCCTCGCCGCGTTTCATCTTGCGCCACATGTCGTAGCGTTCGCCGTCGGACAAGCGCGAATGATACGGCGCGACACCCTCGCCCAGGCGGCAGACGAAGCGCCCGAGAAATTGCGGCGTGAGCGCGATTTCGGGCACGAGGACGATCGCCGCCTTGTTTTGCGCCAGGCATTGCGCAACCAGTTGCATGTACACTTCGGTCTTGCCCGAGCCGGTGACGCCGTGCAGGCAGAAAGCCTCGTAACGCCCGGCGCGCAACGGCTGCGCCACGCGGTCGACGGCCGCCTGTTGCTCGGGGTGCAGCACGACATCCTGCGCGACGAAACAGCCGACATCCAGATCGACGTCGCGGTAGACCTCGCGGCTGGAGGCTTCAACCAACCCGGCGGACACCAGCAGATTCAACGTGGGCCGCGCGTTGGGCAGTTGTTCGTTGATTGCCGGCAGGCCGATCCAGTCGCCGGCGGCGGCGAGCAGTTGCAGCACGGCGGCGCGTTTGAGCGAACGGCGGCCGACCATCGCCAGCTCGTCGTCCAGATCGATGCCCGGCCGCAGGCGCCACACCGATTCGGTTTTACGTTTGGCGGTCAGCGGCGCGAGACGGTAGCGTTTTTCCAGAAAGCCCCAGCGCAGCAGGTGGAGGATTTGCCCGCGGATGTCTTCGCCCAGACGCGCGGTCAACGTCGCCTCGGACAGTTCCTCGCCGGCGGTGAGTTGCCCCAGGATGCGCGCGTGCAACGGATCGATCAGCGGGCCGCTCAAGGCGCGTCGACCGGCCTCGCTGAGTGCGAGCACCGGACGGGTGCTCTTGAACAATCCCGCGGGCAGCGCGGTGCGGATCACCTCGCCCAACGGTGCGAAATAGTAATGGGCGATGAATTTGTAAAATTGCAACTGCGCTTCGCCGAAGGCCGGTTCGGGATCGGGGATCTCGACGACGTCGCGCAGTTTTTCCACCGGCGACTGCGCGGGCAGATCGACGATGAAACCGGTTACGATGTTGCGCCGCCCGAAGGGGACCTGCACGCGTACGCCGACCTGCGCTTCGGCGCGCAGAGATCGGAAGAGCACACGTCTGAACTCCAGTCACCGAATACGA
>CALBTQ010000262.1 GCA_937967875.1 uncultured Pseudomonadota bacterium | reverse complement strand
TACGAGCTCGTATTCGGTGACTGGAGTTCAGACGTGTGCTCTTCCGATCTCACCTCGCCGCTGTCGCCTTCATGATGGGAACGCGGACCGTAGGTATTGAAGGGACGAACGATCGTTACCGGGAAGCGATGCGTCAAATAAGCGGCGCGGGCGTACGCTTCGCCGGCGAGTTTGGCCGCACCGTAGACTGTGTTGGGCTGCAAGGGGTGATCTTCTTTCATCGGCGCGGTGCGCGTGTCGCCGTACACCTCTGAAGTCGAGACATGCACGAAACGTTCGACGTTCGCGTGGCGCGCTTCCTCCAACAGATGCAGCGTGGCGGTTGCGTTGACGCTGTGGTTTTCCATGGGATCATGCAGCGAATGTCGTACTCCGAGGCAGGCCAAATGGAAAACGGTTTTGACATTGGCCAGGATGGTGCGCATCGTATCGCGTTCGCGGATGTCGATTTCGACCAGGCGCACATGGCCCGGATCCAAATCGGCCAGATTATTCCGTTTTCCATTGATCAGATTGTCGACCACGACGATCCGCGCCCCTTGCGCGCACAAATTGCGCACGAGGGCCGAGCCGATAAAGCCGGCGCCGCCGGTCACCATTACCGGCCGATCGCGATAATTATTTTTTTTTGGTCTGGTCATGTTAATCCGCTATAAGTTCAGTTCGATTATCTCGCCGCGACGTTGCAGACTGCGATCGGCGGCTTCGAGCATTCGCACCAGTCGCAAGCCGGAAGGTCCGTCGGTTTGCGGTGCGGCGTCTTTCTCGATGCAATCGAGAAAATGACGCACCACCGATTCCAGCGCCTCGATCGTCGCCAGGCGCGGCGCATGGATGTCGCCGGACCGATAATCGTAAAGCACTTGATAGATGCTTTCCGGATCGTTGTTGATGCGCACGCCGCGTTCGCAGATTTTGATTTTGGTCATCGGCTCGAGATCGTCATAAACGATCATCCGCTCACTGCCGCCCAGGAGGATCCGGCGGATTTTCATCGGCGCCAACCAATTGACGTGGATGTGCGCCAGCAGCGTGTCGCTGAAAAACAAAGTCAGGTAAGCCATGTTGGTCGGCTGATCGGGGAAGTGACTGATGCCGTGCACGGAAATCGCTGTCGGTTGTTTGGGCAGGAGAAAATCCATGATCGACAGATCGTGCACGGCCAGATCCCACAACACGTTGATGTCGGATTGAAACAATCCCAAATTCACGCGAACCGAGTCGTAATACAGTAAATCACCCAATTGATTGTCGGCGATCAATTCCCGGATTTTTCGCACTGCCGGATGATAAACGAACGTGTGATCGACCATCAGTACGCGTCGTTGCTTTTCGGCCAATTCGATCAGTTCCATCGCCTGGACGGCGGAGGCGGCCATCGGTTTTTCAACCAGAACATGCTTGCCCGTCGCCAACGCCCGGCGCGCAATATCGTAATGGGTGAAAAGGGGGCTGCAAATGACGATGGCATCGAGCGCGTTATCGTCAATCAGCGTTTGACAATCGGTGGTCGTCCGGATGTTGGGATGGTGGGCGGCTGCTTTAATCAATTGCTCGGGATAGCGATCGCAAATATAGTCGACCTGGCAATCGGGGAATTTGGCGAAGTTGCGCACCAAATTCGGTCCCCAGTAGCCGTACCCGATGACTCCCACATGAATCATTCGCTTGTTCAATCCTTTCGCTTTGGTCAGTGAATAAATTATCTAACATATTGTGGCGCGGCGAGGAAGTAAGCGCAAATGATCGCTCCATGGAAAGAGCGGATGATTGTCCGAAAAAAAAACGGCGCAACATGCGAACACGTTGCGCCGTTTTTGGTCAACGAATCGGTTATGGCAATTTGTCCATTTCGAATGTTCCGTCAATTTCTGCGCCTTCGGAAAATCCACTGACGGTTCCTTCCACATAGGTGCCTTCGGTGTTGAGGGTTCCGTCGAGCTGGAAGAATTCACCGATTTCTTCATCGCTCCAATCAGCGAAGAATTGCAATCCTTCGATCGTGCCGTTTAAACCCAGATCCAGTTCTTCGCTGAAAAAAAAGAAGGTGCATTCGCCGACATTGTGAGTAATGGTTACGCTGGCTTGATAGATTTCAGGCGGATCGACATTGTTTACGCCGTCAAAATACCATTCGCCGTTCAACTCACCATTAAGGAATGTGCAGGTGGGTTCAGTATCATCGTCGCCGGTATCGTCATCATCGTCGTCGTCGCCGGTATCGTCATCATCGTTATCGTCATCGTCATCCGGGACGGTGTTGTCGTCGTCGTCATCGTCGTCATCGTCATCCACGACGTCATCGGAGCTATCGTCATCATCGTCATCGCCGCAGGCGATAAACGCCGCCACGATCAAGGAGAACGATGCCAAAATAGCAATGATGATAAATAGATTGGACGTATGTTTCGTCATGATTCCCTCCACATAGGCAAATTCCGTTACCGTGTGATATAACGCAACCTCAACCATTAAATACTACCACGATTCGGATGCCTGTCAACGAATCAACCAAATTGTAAATTAATTGACTTGAAT
>CALBTQ010000261.1 GCA_937967875.1 uncultured Pseudomonadota bacterium | reverse complement strand
GAGATCGTATTCGGTGACTGGAGTTCAGACGTGTGCTCTTCCGATCTCGAAGGGTGAATAGTTCCAACCATCGCCGGCGGGAACGGTGTCCAGGTGCGCGCAAAACAACAGGCGCGGGCCGGCTTGGGCGCCGGTCACGGTGACCACGACGCCGTTTTTATTCGTTCGATGGGGCAGGGCCAATCGGCGACACAACGCCGTCGTGGCGGCAATGATCGCCGATTCGTCGCCGGTAATGCCCGGCACGCGAATCAATTCAGCCAGCGGCGGCAGAGGGTCATCCAAGTTCGCTCTCCTGGTATTCTTTCTTTTCGCGCTCGGCGACGATCATCGTGCCGCATCCTTCGCCGGTGAAAATTTCGGTCAGCAGCGCGCTGGGTTGCAGGCCGCTGATGATATGTGTGCGTTTGACGCCCTGTTTGCAGGCGCGCAAGCACGCTTCGACCTTGGGGCGCATGCCGGCGGCGATCACGCCGTCGTCGAGCAGCGATTGCAGATCGGTGGCGTCGGCGAAGGGCACTAAAGAACCCGGATCGTTTTTATCGCGCAGAATGCCCGGCGCTTCAGTGATGAAGACCAACTTTTTGGCCTGCATCTTCACCGCGAGGGCTTCGGCGACCGTGTCGGCGTTGATGTTGAGCACGCCGCCTTCGCCGTCGCCGCCGAGCGAGGCGATCACCGGCAGGTATTCGTTGTCGATCAGCGCGTTCACCAGCGTGGAGTCGGCGTCGTAGATGTCGCCGACGTTGCCGAAATCGACCAGGCGATCCTCGCCCGCGTCGTCGGTGATCGCCACCGGCGGCCGGCGCTTGGCTTTGATCAAACCCGAATCGATGCCGGTCAGGCCGACGGCGTTCACGCCGCAGCGCGCGAAGGTGCTGACCAGATCGAGATTGAGCTGACCGGCCAGCGTCATCTTGACGACCTCCAGCGTGTTGTCGCAGGTCACGCGACGACCGGCGACGATATCCGGCTTGAGGCCGAGCTTCTGCGACAGTTCGCTGGTTTGCGGGCCGCCGCCGTGCACCAGCACGATGCGGATGCCCAGGTCGATCAGCAGCGTGATTTGTTCGGCCAGTTCCAGCGTCGCTTCTTTGTTGTTCAGCAGCGCTCCGCCCATCTTGAGAATGAAGGTCTGGTGCTTGTAGCGGCGGATGTAGGGCAACGCGCGTTTGAGCCAGGAAATGGAGTCGGTCATCGGAGCCTCACGTCAGGGTTTGGGTTAGCGCATGGACAAAGGTGTCCGCTTCGGTTTGCGTGATCGACAGCGGCGGCATGATGCGCAGCACGTGCGGATGTGCGCTGACGCCGGCGATGATGCGATGATCGGTCAACAGAGCGTCGCGAACATCTTTGGCCGGTTGTTTGAGTTCAATGCCGATCAGCAGGCCCAGGCCGTCGACGCGCACCACGCCGTCGATGCAGGCCAGAGCGAATTTGAGATGCTCGCCCAGGCGATAGGCGTTGGCGAGCAGATCTTCCTCTTCAATGATGTCCAGGGCGGCCAGCCCGGCGGCACAGGCCAACGGCGCACCGCCGAAGGTTGAGCCGAGCGAGCCGGCGTTCATCGTCGCAGTACGCTTGTCGCACAACACCGCGCCGATGGGGAAACCGCCGGCCAGCCCCTTGGCCAGGGTTAGGATATGCGGTTGCACCCGCAATCGTTGCGCGGCCGTGTAGCAACCGCTGCGTCCGGAACCGCATTGCACCTCATCGAAAATCAACAAGGCGCCGACCTCGTCGCAACGTTGCCGCAGGCTCGTCAGGTACTCGGTGGAAAATGTGACCGCGCCGGCCAATCCCTGCACCGGCTCGATAATCACCGCGGCGCAGTCTTCATCGACAATCGCGTCGATCATCTCCAGGTCGTGTGCGGGCAACAGGCGCAGGTCGTTGAGCAGCGGTTCGTCTCCCGCCTTGGCCAGACGGCGGTAATTGGGCAGGCCGGACAGGGCGAGGGTCAGCAGCGTGCGCCCGTGAAAGCCGCCTTCAACCGAAACGAAGACTTTTCGTTTGGTGAGTTGGCGGGCGATCGACAGCGCGTTTTCATTGGCCTCCGCGCCGCTGTTGCACAGGAAGACGCCGGCGAAGTGGTCGTCGGTCATTTGCAGCAAGCGGGCGCAGAAGCGACGACGCGGCTGGTGATCGACGGCGTTGGAATAAAACATCAACCGCTGCGCCTGCCGGTACAGCGCCTCGGCGAGCTTCGGATGCCCATGCCCCAGGGCGGCGACGGCGTGCCCGCCGTAGAAGTCGAGATATTCGTCGCCGCGCGCATCGACGACCGTGGCGCCTTGGCCGGAGACCAACTCCAGCGGTAGCAGATTGTAGACCGGCATTTCCGGCAACGACGTCAGCATGGGTACGCTCCGGGATGCGTCAGGCCGGCGGTTTCGTGGAAGCCGAGCATCAGGTTCATGTTTTGCACCGCCTGGCCGGCCGCGCCTTTGACCAGATTGTCGAGCACCAGCGCGATTTCCACCTCAACGCCGTTTTGCTTCAACGCGACATGTACGAAGTTGGTGCCGACCACTTCCGCCAATCGCGGCGGTTCGGACAGTACGTGCACGAACGGATGGTCGGCGTAGGCATTGTGGTACAGAGCGGCGAGGTCGATACCGCTCAGAACCGCGTCGTTGGCGTAGGTTGTGCAGTGAATGCCGCGCACCATCGGACCGGAATGGCTCAACAGGCGAATGCGACAGGCGTGACCGGCTGCTTGCGATAAGGTTTGCATGATTTCCGTTTCGTGTTGATGAGCCAACATCTTGTAAGCGAACAGGTTGCCGTCACGGAAAGGATGATGGGTGGATGCTTTCGGCGTTTTGCCCGAACCGGACGAGCCGGTGATCGCAAAGACAGGCCAGGTGTCGTGCAGCATTCCGGCCTGAGCCAGGGGCAACAACAGCAACTCGGCGGCGGTGGCGAAACAGCCCGGATTGGCGATGCGCTTGGCCGTGCGGATCGTCTCGCGATCCAGTTCGGGCAGACCGTAAACGAAACGTTCGACCAACTCGAAACAGTTATGCGGCGCGTAATGGCGCTGATACGCTTCCCGATCGCGCAGGCGAAAATCGGCGGATAGGTCGATCAACAATTTATCGTCCAGATCGATCATCTTGGCGACAAACGCCTGACTTTGCGTGTGAGGCAGGGCGAAGAAAATCACGTCGGCTCGCTCGGCCGCTTCGCGCGGCGACAGCGAGGAAAAGGTCGCCGAAGTCAAATGGCGCAACGAGGGATGCACGTCATGCAGGGGGCGGCCGGTTTCCTGTCGCGACAAGGCGTGCACCTCGTTCACCTGCGGATGCTGCAACAACAAACGCAACAGTTCGCCGCCGGTCAGTCCGGTCGCGCCGAGCACGGCGACTTCGATCTTCGCCCGGGTCATTGCTTGGCTCCTTGTTGCTCGATGATGTGCGTGACGACATCGACCAGGCGGTCGATGTCATGGCGCGCGTTGATGGCCTCGATGCCCAATTTGTCGCGGATGAAATCGCTGCCGACGGCGTTGTCGGTGACCGGGCCGGTGAACAGGTGAATCGGCAGGTGGAAGCGTTCGCGGTAGATCTGCACCGCGCCGTAAGCCGCCACCGGATCGGGCGCACAGACGATGTGACAGGCGGCGAATTTGGTGGTTTGCTCGTCGCTGAGAATGTCGTCCACGCCGTACTCGCCCAGGATGCCGTCGCCCAATTCGGCGACGATCAGATCCGGATTGCTCTTGGCCAGGTGCTGCAGAATGCCGCGGGCGACGGGCAGAATTTTCGTGCCGCGCGTCGAGGCGATGCCCGCTTGGGTGAAGTCCATCACTTCGATTGCGCCGGCGTCGCCCATCGAGAGCATGTCGCGCATCAAGCTGACGCCGGTTAGTTTGCAGGCGGCGACGTTGCGCCCTTGTTTGGAGAGCACGCGCACCAGCTCGGTGGCGGCGAAGGTCTTGCCGCTGTTCATCGAGGTGCCGGCGATCATGATCAGCGGCGGCAGGTTATTCAATGTATTTGCGGGCAAAATGCTGGACGTATAAATATGCGCCGGCTCGCCGACGCGGTCGCCCATGTCCGGAAAGGTCAGCACCGCACCGAGCACTTCGACCTCGAAGGGCGGGCCCAGCTCGGGATTGCCGGCGGTGCAGATGCCCAGAACGCCGCCGAGGTTGAGGATGTGCAGCTTGTCACCCACGGCCAGTTTGTCCGGCACGATGCCCGCATACCCGCGCAAGGCGCGCCGGTACCCCAAAACGCCCGCCAGGATGTCGCCGGCCTTCACTTTGATCATCCGACCGGTGACGTCCTCCACGGTGTCATAAGCGAATTTGTTTTGCAGCACGCGCACGGCCAGGATGTATCCCTCGCGCGCGATCAGTTCGTCGCCGACGACGACCTCGCGACGCAGTTGGGCGTTGCGGGTCGAAGAGGCGATACGATCCAGTTTCAAACGTCTCATTTGCATTGGCTGCTTACCTTAATCTATATACGCATAATATGCGAAAGAAACGCATATTATGCGAAGTGGAAGGCAAAGGTCAAGCGAAATGTGGTATCCGAATATTTTTATTTGGTCGGATTGGTTATGGATGAAAGGTTGAGGTAATTACGAATAAATGGATCAACCGACGGTCTTATACATGCCCAGCTTATCGGCGAGCAAAACCAAGGCGGCGCGGAAATAATTGAGCAGATCATGAATGGAGCGCATATCCAGCAGACGCCGAAAAATGTATATCGGGCGGGCATAAAAATCGTTGAAGGCCATGGCGATCCAGCGATTGATCGTTTCGGCCGGAATGCCGCTGACGCCGCGCTTGTCGAGCAGTTCGGTTTTTCCGCCCAGGTAGTAATCGAGCATTTCCTTTTCGGTATAGATGCCTTTTTGCATATCTTCCCGGGCGCGGATGCTGCCGGGATCGGGCAGCATCTGAGCGTAGAGGACAAAGTCTGGTTTGTAGCGCCGCATCATCGCCATGGTTTCGCGGACGGTTTCGTCCGTCTCGCCAGGCGAACCGATCAACATATAAGCCAGGATGCGAATGCC
>CALBTQ010000260.1 GCA_937967875.1 uncultured Pseudomonadota bacterium | reverse complement strand
CCACCGGGAGAGGGTAAAAGCCGGCAGCCTGGACTCCCTTCTCCCCGTGGGAGAACGGCTTGGGATGAGGGCAATCGTGATAAATGACTGTCGATCAGGTCATCCATTCGCGCATGTCGACCGGGCGAAAAAAGAATATACTTCTCATGAATTATAGGGGGGATGCAGCCATGGTGATCAACCCGACGCCCGCCACGCAGGCCGACATTCAAAGCGTCTGGCAACATTGGGGACTGCCGCTGGTGACCATGCGCGGCGTGTATTGGCCCGAGGATGTCGAAGGGGTTGTCCTGAAAGCCGACGGGAAACTTATCGGGTTAATCACCTGGGCGCACAGCGGCGAATGGGCGGAGATCGTGTCGATCGACGCCTTCGAGCGCGGCAAAGGCTACGGACGCTTGCTGTTGACCGCGGCGGAAAACGAATTGGCCCAACACGGCGTAACGCAGTTGAGCGTGATCACCTCCAACGACAACCTGCCGGCCGTCGGTTTTTATCAGAAGCTCGGTTTTCGCCTGCGGCGCGTTCACCTGGACGCGATGGACCGCGTGCGCGAACACAAACCGCACATCCCCGCCACGGGCCTGGGCGGCTTGCCGTTGATCGACATGTGGGAGTTGGAAAAACCGATCGGCTATTGATCCTGCCAATCCTGCCAGAACCGCATCGCCACTTCGCGCAGATTGACGATGTCGCGGATGCGATAATGATCGCCGACCTTGCGCGAGCGCAAATGCAGCAGCAACCAGTCGTCGCCGGCGTTCAGGCGCACCTTGATCTTGAGTTCCTCTTCGTTGTCCTTGGTCTGCTTGACTTCGACGATCTCATAATGCTTGCCGTCGGATTCGGCCACGCCGAAATAGGCGAACAGCTTTATTAACGCGGTGCTGGAGGGCAACTCACGCGTGCCGGGAAGCTGCCGGGCCAGCGTACCGTCCTCGATGCGCTTTTCGATTTGCTTCTTGGTTTCCTCGACCAGGTAGGGCTTGGAGAATTTCTCGCCGAAGCGTAAAAATTTCTTGCCCCGAGCGCCCGAACGGCTTTCCATTTCGTCGAACATCAAATCGACGATCTGGTTGGCGAGGCGCTCGACCTTCACGTATTTATTGAATTCGTTGTAGTTCTTGTTCTCGATCGCCTTGGCCGCAAAAATCAGCGATTCGAGCGTGTTGGACTTGACGCCGCAGCCGAGCAGCGCCGCCAGGCCGCCGAACAACACCACACAAACGACGATCGAAACCATTCTTTTCATCGGTCAACTCCCATACTATTTCGTGAGATCGATTGTCTGGAATGTACCAAAAACCAACAGAAAATGAAAACACCGCGGGGGCCGACCTTACTTGTCAGAACCACGCAAACGCCTTACTGATTAACGAGATGAACAACTTTTGAGCGGGACATGCACGAGCACGCACATCATCACCATCACGGACATCAGTCGGGCAAACGGCTGCGCGCCGCGTTTTTTCTCAATCTGATGTTCGCGGTGCTGGAGGTCGTCGGCGGGCTGTGGACCAACTCGATGGCGATTTTATCGGATGCGTTGCACGATCTGGGCGACAGTGTGGCGCTGGGCATGGCCTGGTTTCTCGACCGGCTGGCGCAGCGCAAAGGCGACGCGGTGTTTTCGTTCGGCTACCGGCGCTTTTCGTTGCTGGGCGCGCTGATCAACGCCCTGATCCTATTCGGCGGTTCGCTGATCATCCTCGTCAACGCCGTGCCGCGCATCCTCAGCCCGGAAGGAGCTTACGCACCGGGGATGATCGCTTTCGCGTTGCTGGGCATCGTCGTCAACGGCGCGGCGGTGCTGCGGCTTAAGGGTGGCGCAACCGAAAATGAGCGCGTGGTGACCTGGCATCTATTGGAAGACGTGCTCGGGTGGGTGGCGGTGCTGGTCGTGAGCGTGGTGATGCTGTTTTTCGATGCGCCGGTGCTCGATCCGATTCTCGCCGTGCTGGTGACGCTGTACGTGCTGTGGAACGTGATTAAAAGTCTCAAGCGCACGTTGATTTTGTTTTTGCAGGGAGTGCCCGAAACGATTCTGCTGGGCGACGTCGAAGCGGCGATCCTGGCGGTCGAGGGTGTGCAGAGCGTGCATCACATTCACGTGTGGTCGCAGGACGGCGAGCATCACGTTCTGACCGCGCACGTGGTGGCCGATCAATCCGTTTCGCTGCTGGAGTCGCAAACCTTGCGGCAAAACATTCAGGAGGCGGTGCGGAAATTCGAGATCGGAAGAGCGTCGTGTAGGGAAAGAGTGTAGATCTCGGTGG
>CALBTQ010000259.1 GCA_937967875.1 uncultured Pseudomonadota bacterium | reverse complement strand
GACCACCGAGATCTACACTCTTTCCCTACACGACGCTCTTCCGATCTGCAGATACAGTTTGTCGAGCCCCTTGGTGAACACGCAGGGGCTCTTTTCGTTGACGGTCAGATAGGCCCAGCGATCCTCGAACCTGCCGGAGTCGTTGAAAGTCAGCGTAACTTCCTGCTTGAAGTAGACCATGTCCAAGGCGGGCAGCAGGCCGAGTTTGACCAGCAACTGGAAGCCGTTGCACACGCCGATGATCAGCTTATCGTTTTCGATGAAGTGGAACAGGGAATCGGCCAATTCGCGGTTGTCGGGCAGCAGCGAGTAGCGCCAGGTGACCGCGGCGGCCTTGGCCGACCCGAGGTCGTCGCCGTCGAGGAATCCGCCGGGCAGGCACAGCAGATGGTAATTGCGGATGTCCACTTCGCCGCTGAGGATGTCGTGGATGAAGACGATGTCGACTTGCTCGAACCCGCCGAGGCGGCAGGCGTGAGCCATTTCCATCTCGCAGTTGGTGCCGTTGCCGGCGATGACGATGGCGCGCAGGTCTTCCACGTTCACTCCCTAAAAATTCAACGTCCGTTGCCAGGCTTTTTTCAATTCGGCCACCGGGATGCGGCAGCGAACACGGCCGTTGACGCCGACGATTTCCAATACCGGGTCTTTGGTCACCAAGCCGATTTCGGCGTACATGGAATCGACCATTCGTTCTTCGAAGGCCGTTTTATGCTCGGGGCGCACGGTAACCAGCAGACGGCCGGGGCTTTCGGAGAAGAGGATGAAATCGTCGCGCTCGGCGCCCTCGTAGGGCACACGACTCAGATAGGCGCTGATGCCGTAGCCGCCGGCGAAGGCCGTTTCGGCCAGGGACACGCCCAGACCGCCGTCGGACAGATCATGGCAGGAGCGCACGATGTTGGCGCGGATGGCGTCGCGCAGTCGGCGGTACATTTCGATGTTGTGCTTGAAATCCAGGCGCGGCACGCGGTTGCCGACGAAGCCGAGTTCGGAGAAGTATTCCGAACCGCCCATTTCGTCACGCGTGTAGCCCAGCAGATACACCAGGTCGCCGGGATTTTTGGAATCCATGGTGACGCAACGGCGCACATCGGGCACGCGGCCGATCACCGTGAACAGCAACGTCGGCGGAATGGAAATTTTCACATCGCCGATGTGGTAGTCGTTTTTCATCGAATCCTTGCCGGAAATGCAAGGAATGCCGTAGGCGACCGTCACGTCATAGAGCGCCTTGTTGGCGCGCACCAATTGGGCCAGCTTGTAGCGGCCGTCGGGCGTGGCGTCGCTTTGGACCGGATCGCACCAACAGAAATTGTCGAGGCCGGCCATGTGGTCGACGTCGCCGCCGACGGCCACGGCGTTGCGCACCGCCTCGTCGATGGCGTTGGCTGCCATGTGATAGGTGTCGATGTCCGAGTACTTCGGGCAGATGCCGTGCGAGACGACCACGCCTTCGTAGCTGTTGAGCAAGGGACGCACGACCGCTGCGTCGGAAGGCCCGTCGTTGTACAGGCCGACCAGCGGCTTGATCACGCTGCCGCCCTGCACTTCGTGATCGTACTGGCGGACGATGTATTCCTTCGAGCAGATGTTCAGCCGGCCGAGGATCCGCCCGAGCATAATGGCGATGTCGTTGGGCTGCGGGAACTGCGGTTCGACGAAACGCGGTTGCCGCCACTCGGCCACCAGCTTCATATTGGGCAGGCCATTGTGGAAGAAGTCCATCTGCAAGGCCGCCACCGGCTTGCCTTCGTAACAGCACACGAACATGCCCGAGTCGTTGAACTCGCCGACGACCGTCGACTCGGCGTTCATCCGGGCGGACAATTTCATGAATTCATCGAGCTTTTCCGGCGGCACCGCGACGGTCATCCGCTCTTGCGCCTCGGAAACGAGAATTTCCCAGGGATGCAAACCCTGGTACTTGAGCGGCGCGCGATCCAGGTGGATTTCGCAGCCGTTGGTGAATTCGGCCATTTCGCCGACTGAGCTGCTCAAGCCGCCGGCGCCGTTGTCGGTGATGGCGTTGTACAGGCATTTGTCGCGGGCGCGCAGCAGGAAGTCGGTCATGCGCTTTTGCGTGATCGGGTCGCCGATCTGCACGGCCGTCGCCGGGCTCTTGTCGTGCAGGCTTTCGGAGCTGAAGGTCGCGCCGTGAATGCCGTCTTTGCCGATGCGGCCGCCGACCATGACCACCTTGTCGCCGACGTGGGCCATTTTGTATTCGCCCGGCTGTTCGCAGACCTTGGCGGGCATGATGCCGCCTGTGCCGCAAAAGACCAGCGGCTTGCCCAGGAAGCGCTCGTCGAAGACCAACGAGCCGTTGACGGTCGGGATGCCCGATTTGTTGCCGCCGTGCTCGACGCCCTCGCGCACGCCCTCCATCACCCGTTTGGGGTGCAGCAGGCGCGGCGGCAACGTCTTGTTGAAGAACGGACTGGCGAAGCAAAACACGTCGGTGTTGAAGATCAACTTCGAGCCCATACCGGTTCCGAAGGGATCGCGATTGACGCCGACGATGCCGGTCAGCGCGCCGCCGTAGGGATCAAGCGCGCTGGGGCTGTTGTGCGTTTCCACCTTCATGACCAACGACCAGTTGTCGTTGAAGCGAATCACGCCGGCGTTGTCTTTGAAAACGGAAAGACAGAAGTCCTTGCCGCCCTTGTTCTTACGAATGCGATTGGTGCTGCGCTTGATGAAGGAGTTAAACATCAACCTGCGAATAACGGTGCGACGACTCAATGTTAATTACCACGTCAAA
>CALBTQ010000258.1 GCA_937967875.1 uncultured Pseudomonadota bacterium | reverse complement strand
ACACGCCAACTATTTACAGGCGATGGTCGGCCTGGGCTGGGCGCATCATCAATACAGCCTGTATCAGATCAAACACGGCGAGCAGTTGCAGGAGCGCATCCAGAAACAGGCGATCGGCGTGATCAACCGCCTGCGCTGGCTGATGACGCGCGGCAGCGAGATCTATCATTTCAACAAAGCCGTATCAACGTTGACGGAAACGGCCGAGAAACATCCCGACGCGACCGAACCGCATATGCGACTCGCGGAAGTGTACGCCCAGCACAAGGCGTATAAGAGCTCGATCGAAAGCTACGAGCAGGTGCTCAAACGCGATCCGCGCTCGGTTGACGCCTACCTGGGCATGGCCTGGGTCTACGGCAAGATGAACAACCATCAAAAATCGATCGACGCGATCCGTCGCGCCGCGCAGATCGACCCGACCAACATCGAGGTTCTCGGCGGCCTCGGCGACGCCTATGCCTATCAGCAGGACATCAGCCAGGCGATCGAGGCCCTGGAAAAAGCGGTCGTGATGAAGTTCAGCGACCTGGATCTGCACCGCCGCCTGGCCAATCTGTATTCGCAGAATCGCGGCTACTACGACAAGGCGATTCGCGAGTGCCAGTACATTCTGGAGCAGGATCCGTCCGACGACGATACCCGCCTGCTGCTGGCCCGCGTGCTGTCGTGGAACGAACAGTACGACGAATCGCTGACCACCTACGAACAACTGCTGGCCAAGCGCCCCGACGACCAGGACCTGTATCTGGAAATGATGAAAGCCAAGGTGTACTCGGGCCGCAGCGACGAAGTCATTAAGGAATTGCGCGCCAAAATGGAGGAAAAGCCGGAAGACATCAGCGTCCACCTCGCCCTGGCGCAAGCTTACGAGGAACACAACGATCTGGATCTGGCCGACAAGGAGTATCGCTGGGTGCTCGACCGCGATCCGAAAAACGGTCACGCGCACCTGGGTCTGGCCGGCATCTATCGCAAGCGCGAACAGTACGACAAAGCGGTCGTCGAATACCGCGAAGTGCTCTCGACCAATCCGGACAGCCCGGAAGCCTATTACGGCCTGGGCGTGATCGATCGCAAGAACGGCCGCTACGAGCGCGCCATCGCCATGCAGAAAAAGGTGCTCGAAAACGATCCGAGCAACACCAACGCCTTTGCCGAAATGTCCTACAACCACTACCTGTTGTCGCGGCGCTACATCGCGACGACCGGCCAGTATCATCGCGCATGGTGGCTGCTGTCCAATTCGTGGGGCGACATCTACGGCGTGTGGGGCGAATACCCGGCCAACATCGAGCAGATGCGCGGCATCCTGCGCGACGATCCGGGCAACTGCGATTTGCGCTACTTGCTGGCGCAGGAACTGCAAAACCACAACCGCAACAAAGAAGCGGTGCGCGAATACCGCACGCTGCTGCAATATTGCCCGAACCACATCGGCGCGCGCATCGCGCTGACCGACATCTTCAGCTACAGTCCGGCCACGTACGCCTGGGCCATTCGCGAAACGCTGGAGATCCTCAAACGCGAACCCGACAACTACGAAGCGCATCTGCGCCTCGCCCGGCTGTACGCGTGGTCGCAACAGTACAACGCGTCGGTCGGACAGTACGCCTGGTGCCTGAACAAGCGGCCCGACGCCACCGACGTACGGTTGGAACTGGCGCAGACCCTCAGCTACGCCAAGAGCTACAAAGAGGCGATTCGGCAGTACGAAATCATCCTCGCGCAGGACCCCGATCGCGAAGACGTGCGGCTGGAGTTGGCCAAGTTGTTCAGTTACACGAACCGAACCGAGGACGCCATTCGCCAGTACGAAGTGATTCTCAAGCGCAATCCGAACAACTTCGAAGCCAGCTTCGCGCTGGCCAACATGTACAGTTGGGATCGACGGTACTATCACCGGGCGATCGATCTGTACCGCAAGTTGTTCCTCAAGTATCCGAAGAACGTCGACGCCCGCGTGGAATACGGCCGCCTGCTTTACGAACGCGGCGAGTTCAGCAAGGCCGAGGAAGCTTATCGCAACGCCGTTGAACTAGAGCCCGACAACGTCGACGCGCACCTGATGCTCGGCCGCATCTATGTGGCGCAAAAACAATCGGACAAAGCGGTCGTCGAATTCCAGGCGGTCATCGACGCCAAGTACGACAACATAGACGCGCATTACTATCTGGCCCAGATTTACTCGGCCACGCCGGAGACCTACGACAAGGCCATCGAGCACGGTCTGAAGGTGCTGGAGTACGAGCCGAAGAACGAAGAGGTCCGCCTGCTGGTCGCCGACGTGTACGCCAGCCAGGAGAAATTCGCCGAGGCGGCCGATCACTACAAAATCCTCGTCGAGGACAATCCGGACGACGATGAATACCGCCTGCAATACGCGCTGAATCTCAACTACGCCGAGCGCTATGCCGAGTCGGTCGAGCAGTTCAAGATCCTCGTCGACAAAAAGCCGGAAGACAAACAGGTTCGCCTGGAACTGGGTTGGGCGTATCTCTCGCTGGGCATGTACAGCGACGCGATCGTCAACCTCGAGTACGTCACCGCCGACGATCCGTGGAACGTGCGCGCCCGCCGCGGCCTCGCCCGCTCCTACAAGGGCGCCAGATCGGAAGAGCGTCGTGTAGGGAAAGAGTGTAGATCTCGGTGG
>CALBTQ010000257.1 GCA_937967875.1 uncultured Pseudomonadota bacterium | reverse complement strand
GCAGAACATCGGAGAAAATTTCGGCCAAACGCGTGTACTCCCTCAGCGGTTCGAGGTTGCTCTGGCGGACCGGCTTGTCCAATCGCGCGAGCAGTTCATGAACTTGTTTCAGGCGCTCCAGGCGCAACGCGGGTGTGTTGCCGTAACGGTCGGACCAGGCGACCTCGATCCAATTGTGGTCCATCGTCGGCAGAATACCGTACTTTTCCGGATGATCGCCGATGATGGAATTGTCCACCACGTTGCAGGCGTTGAGCGCGCCCATTTCCCGATACAGATCGCGGTTGGCTTCCAGCCAGGCGAGCGTTTCCTGAAAGTGCTCGTCGGTCTCGCCGGGAAACCCGACCACGATATTGATCCAACAGATGATCTGCGCTTCCTTGACCGCGCGCAAGGTGTTGGTCGTCGATTGCGCGTCGGTTTGCTTGTTCATCAGGCGCAGCACGGCGTCCGAACCGCTTTCCACGCCGAAGGTCAGCGTGTGGCAGCCGGCGGCGCGCAGCGTTTCGAGCACCTCGGGCGTCAGACGTTCGCTGACCGCCGCGTTGGCGTTCCAGTGGATGTCCAGCCCGGCGTCGATAATCATGTGGCACAGCGGCAGCAGCACGTCGAGGTTCTGCGAAATCTGCAAGTCGCTGAGCATGAAGTCGCGTACGCTGTTGCGCTCGACGTGGTGACGGATTTCCGCGAAGACGTGCGCCGCGCCGCGTGTGCGGAAACTGCCCATCAGCTTGCGGTCGTTGCACAGCGTACAGCCTTTGACGCACCCGCGGCTGACGACCAGCGGCAGGTTATGCGTCGTGTACTGCGACAGATCGAAATCCTCGTAGGTGGGAAAGGCGAACGAATCCTGATTTTTTTCCACCTTGCGCTCGCGGCGCGGTTCGTCGTGCTGCGCAACGCCGGGCACGTCGAGCGGATCGTCGCCGTTCAGCAACGCGCGCACGAGTTCGACGGTCGCCAGTTCGCCTTCGCCGACAACGAAGGCGTCGACCAGATTTTTCGGAAAATAGCGGCGGGCTTCGACGGTGAACGCGTCCAGGCCGCCGGCGATGATTTTCACCTGCGGATTGCGCACCTTCACGCGGCGCATCACCTCGGCGGAGAGCTTGCGGTTGTCGCTGTTGAGCGAAAAGCCGACGATCTTCGCGCCGCCCAAAGCCATCTCGTCGATCATCTCGTCGAAGGCGTCGCCGAAGGCCGCGATGGTGCCGGGCAGTTCGGCGGGTAGGATCCACGGCGTCTTGATCGACATGTCCCACCAATGGCCCAGCGTCTGCTGAAAACGGCGATAGAGGAAGATATTGTAGTCGGCGGCTTTGACCGTGTATCCGGCCTGACGCAGGGCCGCGGCGACGTACGCCAGGCCCAGCGGCGGACCTTCGGTGCCGTAGGGCGGCAATATCGCCAGGTGGATGTCCGGCACGCCTTTCATGCGTGGCAGTGTACAGGGAGCGGGCTCGTTTTCGCAAGAGATCCCGCTAGTTATCGACATTGTTGGAAAAAGTTGTTAATCTCTGGACACAAGACGGCGGATGAGTATAATAAGCCGCCGTGCCACCGTAGCTCAGTCGGTAGAGCAGGCGATTCGTAATCGTCAGGTCAGGAGTTCAAGTCTCCTCGGTGGCTTTTTCAAAGGGGGGGAGGATAGCTGGTTTTCCGGAACCGGAGAGCCCGCAATGGGGTCTACTGGTGGGAAGGAAAAAACCGGCGGAGCACCCATGGCCAAGCCCCAGCGTAAAACTCCCGTCAGGAAAAGCGGTCGGACCAAAGCGAAAACCGACCGTCGTCCGATCTGGCATTATCTGCTCTGGTACGGCTTCAACATCGCCTTCTGGCTGACGTTCGTCGCGGTGATCGCCGGCGGCATCTTCGCCTTTTCGGTCGATAAAGATCTCACGGCGAAATTCGAGGGCAAGCGCTGGAAGCTGCCCAGCCACGTTTATAGCGATTCGCTGACCGTTCTGCCCGGCTCGCTGCTGTCGACCACGGGATTGATCGACCGCCTGGTGCGCCTGAATTATCAGCGCGTCGAGCGCGCGCCCGACAAACCCGGCGAATATTATCTGACCGAGAACACGCTGGAGCTTTACCTGCGCGGCTTCGATTACCCCGGCGAAACCGTCGAGCCGCGTCTGCTGCGCCTGTCGCTGGGCGGCGAGATGGTCACGCGCATTTTCGATCTGACCAACCGCCGCGAACTGGCGCTGCTGGAAATCGAGCCGGAACTGATCGGCCGTTTCTTCGGCCAGGTGCAGGAAGAACGGCGCATCATCCCCTACGATAAAATTCCCAAGAGCCTCGTGTGGAGCGTGGTGGTGATGGAGGACGACGCGTTCTTCCGCCATCACGGGCTGAACTTCAAGGGCTTGTTCCGCGCGGCGCTCAAGGCGCTGGTGCGCTTCAAGGCCAAGGAGGGCGGCAGTTCGATCACGCAGCAGTTGGTGAAAAACTTCTACCTCTCGCCCGAGCGGACCATCACGCGCAAGCTCAAAGAGATGGTCATGGCCGTGGTGTTGGAGATGCACTACCCGAAGGAGAAAATCTTCGAGGTGTACATCAACGAAATCTACTTCGGGCAGTCGGGCTCGGTGGCGATCTGCGGTCTGGGCGAAGCGGCGCAATTCTACTTCGGCAAGAAGGCCGAGGACCTGACGCTGCCCGAGGCGGCGCTGCTGGCCGGCGTGCTGCGCAGCCCGGGCGTGTACGATCCGCGCGCGCACGACGAACGCGCGAAAATCCGCCGCGATTACATTCTGCAGCGGCTGGCCAAGACGCCGCGGGCGCTGGCCGAACTGCAGGTGACCAAGGAGATGCTCGAACAGGCCAAGAGCCAGGATCTGGCCGTGCACAAGCACCTGCCGCCGCGCAACATCGCGCCGTACTTCCTGGATCTGCTGCGTCAGCAACTGGCGCGCACGTACGGCGAAGACGTGCTGCAAAGCGAAGGCCTGAAAATCTTCACCACGCTGGACGTGGCCGTGCAGCGCATGGCCGAAAGCGCGGTCACCGACACTGTGGCGCAACTGGAGAAGAACAACGAGAAGCTGCGCGTCAAGGACGACAACAAGCTACAGGCGGCGATCGTGGTGATCGAGCCGTCGACCGGCTACGTGCGCGCGATGGTCGGCGGGCGCGATTATCGCTCCAGCCCCTACAACCGCGCGGTGCAGATGCAGCGGCAGGTGGGGTCGATCTTCAAGCCGATCGTCTACACCTCGGGATTCTGGCGCGCATACAAGGACCGCGGTTTCAAGTTCAGCGGCGCGACGATGCTGGCCGACGAGGCCTTCTCGATCAACAGCGGCGGCAAGAAGTGGTCGCCGCACAACTTCGACGACAAGTACGAGGGGATGATCACCGCGCGGCGGGCGCTGGAGGGCAGCCGCAACGTGCCCACGGCCAAGGCGGCGCTGATGATCGGCATCGACAATATCATCGACACCGCGCGGGCGATGGGCGTGCAGGCCGATCTGCCGCCGTACCCCGCGTTGAGTCTGGGCGTGGCCGAAATGAGCCCGCTAGAGATCGCCGGCGCGTACACAACGCTGGCCAACCAGGGTTACCACAGTGAACCACTGACGATCCGTGACGTGGTCGACCGGCAGGGCAACGTGCTGGAAAAGCGGTCGGTCAAGGCGCGCCGGGCGCTGCCAGCGGAGGTCGTGTACCAGACGACCAGCCTGATGCGCGGCGTGGTCGAGCGCGGCACGGCCGGCGGGCTGCGTCGCCAGGGCTACAAGGGTCCCGCGGCGGCCAAGACCGGCACGACCAACGACGCCAAGGACGCCTGGTTTGTCGGCTTCACCCCCGAGATTCTCGCGGTCACCTGGGTCGGCTTCGATCGCGACCGCAACGTCGGTCTGACCGGCGCACGAGCGGCGATGCCGATCTGGGCGCACTTCATGATCCAGTACACGCACGGTCAGATGCAGCCCGATTTCGAGCCGCCGCCGGGAATCGTCTTCCGAAAAATTTGCCAGGAATCCGGCATGCTTTCGCGGTATAATTGCCCCAAAGTCGTCGAGGAGGCCTTTCTGGAGGGCGCCGCCCCCGAGGAAGAGTGCGATTTGCACCGCGACGGCCTGCTGGAATTCTTCCGTAAAAAGGGCTTGTAGTCATGCGGCTGGCGCTATGGCTGACGATCGGACTGCTGACAGTGGCGATCCTGAGCGGTTGCACGATTCAGTTGCGTCCGGATCGGCCGGTCGATCCCGAACCGCCCGCCGAGCCGCCGGAGGATGAACCGGAAGACGACACCGCCGACGATTTTGCGCCGACCCGCCCGCCCGCCGAGGATACGCCCGACGAACTCGACCGATTTCTTGCCGATGAAACCACCCGCGATCAGGTCGACGAGGCGGACATCATCGAGGATCCGCCGGTCGAGCCCGAACCGGAACCCGAGCCCGAGCCCGAGCCCGAACCACCCGCGCTGGTCGAGCGCAATATCACCCCAATGGCGCCGCAGGAGGCGCCGGCGCCGCTGGATGCCGGTCGATTGCAGGCCGGGGGGGCAGCGACAACTACCCGCCGACGGGCGGCAATCGCCTTGATCGTCGAGGGGCACGATCTGCTGGCGCAGGACAACGCCTATCTGGCCGAAAAGCGCTTCGAACGCGCGATGTCGGTCGATCCGTCCTGCGGCGAGGCCTACCTGGCGCTGGCCGAATTGCGTTTTACGCAGCAGCAGTGGGGGCAAGCGGCCGATCTGTCGACCAAGGCGGCTTTGCGTCTGGGGCGCAACAATTACTTCCTGGCGCGGGCGCATCTGGTGGCGGCCAAGGCGTTGGTCAACGACGAGCAGCCCGCTAGGGCGCTGGCGCAGGTCGAAAAGTCATTGGCCGCCGAGCCCGGCAACGGCGAGGCGCTCCGGCTGCATCAGGAACTGCAAGCCTACCTGGGAAATTCCCGCTAGCTCGTTCGGCAGATTATTTCATCCGCTCCAAGTACACGGGCAACTCGACGGGATCGCTCTGTTCGGCGAGGAAAACCGCGATCTGGCCGACCAGCCGCACGCCGGGACGTTCGAGCCGGGCGGCGACGGCGAAGTCGACGCTTGCGCGCGCGGGAAGGGTCAGCGGCAGCGAGGATTCCAACTCGATGCTCAGCAGCGCGTCGGGTTTGCATTCGATGCGCTCGATGGTCAGCGGCTCGTCGGTGTTGTTGATCGCCCGCGCTTTGGTTTTGTATTCCTCCAGCGCGGTGGTCGAGCGGATGCGGCGCGGCGTCAGTTCCAAGCGACGCAGGATCACCCCTTCCATCAGCAGCTTGATTTGCGGCCGCACCGGGTCGGTGGTGTGCAGAATCACCGCCTTGGATTGCGGTCCCCACAGGCGGGTCGAGTTGAGGCGCACGTGCACCAGCAGGCGGCTGTTGCCGGAGATGGTTTCGCCGTCCAGGTGCGCGGTGGTGCAGCCGCAGGTGGTTTCTACGTGATCGATGGCGATGCGCGCCGGCGCCGGGTTGGCCACCAAAAACCACGCGTCGACAACCTCGCCCTCGTAGATCTGGCCGAAGCGGAAGGTGCCTTCGTTTTCGGTGACGATCACCGCGTCGTCGCGCGAAGCCGGCATTTCGACGGAACTGCAGGCCAAAGGCAACAGTAAGCAGAAGATGATCGCGAAATAATGTTTCACGCGGCTATTATCGGCAAAAGGTCCGGCGAATGGCAAGAGGAATCTCGATTTATTCCGACAGGTTATAAAAAAGGGCGAGGGAAAACCCCCGCCCCGTTCGGTAACCAAAACGAATTAGATGTCGACTTCTTCGATGGCGACGCCGACTTCGGCCAACGCGCTCTTCACCGCTTCTTCGCCGGTCTTCACGCGCTTGAAGAAGCTTTCGGTGCGTTTCAGGTTCGCCGGGCTGAACGGCTCGATGCCGACTTTGCCCATCATCATGGCCATGGTGGCCGCACGCGGACCGCCGGTCAGACCGTCGACCAGCATACCCAGCATCGTGTTGATGCCGCCCTGCTTGAGCACGAAGGTGATCACGTCGGCGCCTTCTTTGTGACCTTCGCCCACGCTCGCCGCGCCGGCATCGTCAAACGCCAGGTGCCAATCCGGACGAGGCACGCGGCCTTCTTCCACATCGGTCGTCAGGTTGAACGTAATCGGGTCGCCGGCCACGTTGGTGGACAGCTTGGGCAGAGCCGCCATGAATTTGTCCATCGGGACTTCGCTCAGTTTCATAACGCAATCCTCCTGCATCTATGTGAGAAAAAAACATGTAGCCGATATGAAATCGGAATGCCGATGTAATACCCAATGCCGCAAGTTCTCTTTGAAAGCCTGCGCATTGTACCGATAATCGCGACCCGGGGCAAGGAGAAAACGCAGGAAAACAACAAAATTAAAAATATTATTGAAACAGCGTGAATTTGATAACAATAGACGGGAAAAGGGTTTTTACGAGTTTTTACAAATCGGTAACATGGATATTAAAAATTACTAATAATGTTAAATTCACCAATCCAGGTTCGGCCGCTTGTCGAATTTGTTTTTGTATTTTCATTGGTTAGGCAAAACAGTCTAACGCCATGCGGCAAAAATGATTGAACGTTCATTCATTTTTGTTTAAATTGGGCTGGCGCCCGGCGGTTCGATGTGATCGAATGGCCGGAAAATATTCGGCAAGGACGAACCATGAACGCTTCCGATACCCTGCCCGCGTTGCGCTACATCGAGGTCGTGCCGGTGGAGACCGAGACCGGCCGGCACTTCCTGTTGCGCGATCCCAAGCAACTGTCGGACCGCATGCTGACGGTCTCGCAGGCGATCCTTTTCTGCCTGCAGGCCTTCGACGGCGCGACCCAGGCCGAGACTCTGCGTCTGATGTGGCGCGAGGCCAGTCAGGGGCAGGATCTTCCGTTGGAGCACCTGGCCGAGCTCGTCGAGCAGTTGGACGAACTGTACCTGTTGGTCAACGATCGCGCGTTGGCGCGACTGAACGAACTGCGCGGCGAGTTTGCCGAGATGCCCGTGCGGCCGATGCGTCTGGCCGCGCCGGCCGACGAACTGCGGCAGGTGCTCGACGCGTGCTACGCGCAGGCCGGATTGGCGTTGCCCGGCGAGATCGCGACCGTCGACAACCGCCTGGGCGTGCTGATCGCGCCGCACATCGACTACATGCGCGGCGGACCGGCGTACGGCCTGGCCTATGCGCAGATGAAACAGCACTTTTCCGGCGAGGTCGTGCTGGTGCTGGGCACGAATCATCAGGAACATCAAACGGCGCTGGCGCTGACGAAAAAGAGCTACCTCACGCCTTGGGGCGAGGTGAGCGCCGACGTCGAGCTGATCGAGCGTCTGGCGGCCGCGCTGCCCTTCGACGCGTTCACCGACGAGTTCTGCCATCGCGACGAGCACAGCGTCGAGCTGGCGGCCTACGCGCTCAAGCACGCCTTCGGCGACGCCTGTCCGAAAATCGTGCCGGTGTTGTGCGGCAGCTTCGAGGAATTTTTACAGCGCGGGCTCGATCCGCTGCAGGACGAAACGTTGCAGGCGGTGCGGCAAGCGCTGACCGACCTGGCGACGGCCGAGGGCGAGCGGTTGGCGATTGTCGCCAGCGCCGACCTGGCGCATATCGGCTTGCAGTTCGGCGACGGTAAACCGGTCAGTCAAGCAGTGCTCGACGCGTGTTTGGACCGCGATCGACTGTTGCTCGAAGCGATGGCGGCGGGCAAGGCGGACGAGTTTCTGGCGCGTGTGGTGGCCGAACGCAACGCACGCCACGTGTGCGGCGTCGCGCCGATCCACTACGCATTGGCCGCGCGTGCAACCGGCGAGGCGGCGGAAACGAGTTTGAATTATTGGCGCGCCGAGGATGAAAGCGGCGCGGTGACCTTCGCTGCGGCGGCGCTGCTGCGGCCCTAGGCCCAGGTGATCAACGACAGGTCGAAGTTGGTGACCATGTCCGGATGCGAAGGCGTAATGCGCACGCCGAAGCCCTGCCGTCCCGAGGTTTCGCACACCAGCTTGCGATGATAGAAATGCAGGCCGTTTTCCAACAGTCGTCCGTTTTCCATCGGCAACGCTTTACCGGTGTCGATTTTGCCTTGCGGATCGATCTGCCCGGCGAACACTTCGACCACCACGTCCTCGGGCGCGAGGCTGCCCAGATCGACTTCCGCTTCGATCTCCAGCGGTTCGCCGACTTCAAAGGCTTCGCGTTGCTCATACTTGACGTTGACGATCTTCACCTCGCCCCACTTCTGGGAGATCTTCTGTTTCCAGTTCGCCAGCGCGCGCGCCCGCTCGTAATTATCGCGCGCCAACGCGCTGCAGCGGGTGGAGGCGGGTAGGTAGAAACTCTCGGCGTATTGCTTGGTCATGCGATGCGTGTTGAACACCGGGCACAACTGGCGCATCGACTGTTTCATCATGCCGATCCAATGCCGCGGCAGGTAATCGCGATCGCGGTTGTAAAACAGCGGCACGATCTCGCGCTCGAGCAGGTTGTAGAGCGCGTTGGCTTCCACGTGATCCTGCGTGGCGATGTCCGTATAATCCTCGCCCATGCCGATCGACCAGCCGACTTCGGGGTTGTAACCCTCCGCCCACCAGCCGTCGAGTTCCGACAGGTTCAGTCCGCCGTTCATCGACACCTTCATGCCCGAGGTGCCGCTGGCTTCCATCGGCCGGCGCGGCGTGTTGAGCCACACGTCCACGCCCTGCACCAGGTAGCGCGCCACGTTGATGTCGTAATCCTCGAGAAACACGAAGTGCCGCCGGATTTCCGGATTGCGCGCGAAGTGCACGATCTGCCGGATCAGCTCCTTGCCGTGCATGTCGTTGGGGTGCGCCTTGCCGGCGAAGATGATCTGCAGCGGCCGCTCCGGATCGGTCAGCAGGCGACGGATGCGGTCCGGATTGCGCAGAATGAGCGAGGCGCGTTTGTACGTGGCGAAACGGCGGGCGAAGCCGATGGTCAGGATGTTCGGATTGAGCACTTCCAGCGCCTCGTCGACCTCGGTTTTAGGCGCGCCGCGATGGCGCAGCTTGTCGTTGAGATGACGCCGGGTGAAGTTCACCAGCCGTTCGCGCCGACGGACGTGCGTGCGCCACAGTTCCTCGTCGGGAATCGAGAGGATCTTGTCCCAGTACTTCGGATCGTCCTGGTAGAACTGCCACCCTTCGCCCAGATAGGTGTCGAGCAACTCGGCCATGTCCTTGCTGATCCAACTGCGCACGTGAATGCCGTTGGTAATCGCGTGGATCGGCACTTCCTCGCGCGGCACTTCCGGCCACTGGCCCTTGACCATCTCCTTGGTCACTTCGGCGTGCAGCTTGGAAACGCCGTTGATGTAACTGGCGTGGCGGCCGGCGACCAGGGCCATGTTGAAACCCTCTTCGGTGTTGTTCGGATTCTGCCGCCCGAGACCGTAGAACGCTTTCTTGGTCAGCCCCAGCCGCTCCGCGTAGTCGCGCAGGTACTTTTCGATCAGCGTCGGGCTGAAGATGTCGAAGCCCGCGGGCACCGGCGTGTGCGTGGTGAACACGTTGGACGAACCGACCGCCTCGCGCGCCTCGTGGTAGCTCAACCCCGCCTTTTCACGCAGCAGCCGGATGCGTTCGAGGGTGGAAAAAGCGCTGTGGCCTTCGTTCATGTGGCAGACGCTGGGCACGATGTCCATCGCGTGCAGTGCGCGGATGCCGCCCAGGCCGAGCACGGTTTCCTGTTGGATGCGCATTTCCTGATCGCCGCCGTAGAGCGTTTCGGTGATGCGGCGATCCTCCGGGCTGTTTTCCGGCACGTTGGTGTCCAGCAGGTACAGCGGAATGCGGCCGACCTGCACCTTCCAGATCTGCACCTGCACCGTATTGTGCGGGAACCAGATCGGCACCCGGTGCGGATGCCCGTCGGTGTTCATCACCGGGCGCATCGGCAGGTTGAAGAAATCGTTGGTCGGATAGCTTTCCTGCTGCCAACCGTCGACGTTCAGGTACTGGCGGAAGTATCCCTGCTGAAAGGCCAGACCGACCGCGACCATCGGCAGACCCAGGTCGGAGGCGCTTTTGACCGTGTCGCCCGAGAGCACGCCCAGACCGCCCGAGTAAATCGGAATGCTTTCGGTCAGGCCGTATTCCATCGA
Source organism: uncultured Pseudomonadota bacterium (assembly GCA_937967875.1). GTDB lineage: Bacteria > Lernaellota > Lernaellaia > Lernaellales > Lernaellaceae > CALBTQ01. Next base: position 4,015 of record CALBTQ010000257.1, on the reverse strand, counting down.
GAAGTAGCCGATGCGCACGTCTTTGTAGTCGTAGTTTTCCTCGTACCACGAACGGCGCGTCATGTAGGTGTGCAGCGCATTGGCCACACGCGTCAGGTGCGAGCAGAAGCCTTCGTCGGCGGCCAGTTCCTCCAGCCGCGCCTGGTCGACCCGGCCCAGCATGCGCACCGGATTGTGGTACACCGCTTCCCACAGATCGCGATCCATGCGCCGGAACAGGGCGATGGCGTCGTGATGCCACGTCCACCACAGGTTGTAGGCGATTTCCAACAGCGGGGCCAACCGTTTGGGAAGCTTTGGTTCGACGTTATACACAAAGATACGCGGCATGTTCACACCTCCACCCGATTCGTTCGGATGCCTAATATTCTCTTCCGGTTATCGATTGCGTTCAAGGTACCCGGCGGCAGCTTCCGCAAAAGCTTGCAGGGTGTCGTATTTGGGGCGCCATCCCAATTCGTTGCAAGCGCGTTCGATGGCGAAGCAACTGTGCGCGAATCGTTCGCGAGCGAATTCCGGGTACACCAGCGGCCGACCCAACCACAAGGCGATCTTGTTCGTTACCGGAAACACTGCTGTAGGCAACGTAAACATTTTCCGGTGACTTGCAAGCGTTTCGTCAACCGTTTCAAGCACTTCCAGGGTGGTTGCCGCCGAACGGCCGGCGACGTTGTACACGCGACCCGCGGCCTGCGGCCGACTGAGGCAGCGCTCGATCACGTCCAGCGCGTCGCGCACGTGGACGAAATGCACCAGCGCCATGTTGTTGCCGAAAAACGGCTGCACCGGCCGCGTGGTTTTCCACTCCAGCCAATCCTCGACATAGCGATGGTCGATGAAATGCGGGCCGATCACCGGCGCCAGGCGCAGGATCACCACGTCCAACTCGCCCTGCTTGAACTTGTCGAGCAGAAATTCCTCCGCCGCCAGCTTCGAGCGCCCGAAGGGACCGTGCGGATAGGCCGGCGTTTCCTCGGTGCAGGGGCAGACCTTGGGCGGCGGACCGTACACACTTACGTGACTGGCGTAGATGAATTTTTTCACCCCGGCCTTGATCGCCGCGTTGGCCAGCGTGCGCGTCGCCTCGTAGTTGATGCGTTGCACGTGGTCGGTGTAATCGGTCTGGGCGGGGAAGTCCACCGTTTTGCGCAGCGGATTGGCCTCGGCGAGGTGGATGATCGTCTCCACGTCGCGCACCGCCCGCCGCACGGCGACGTTGTCGGTGATGTCGCCCAGAATGGCCTGATGGCCGTTGAACCACGGACGGTCAAGCAGATCGAATGCGCGCAGCGGATAGTTTTTCACCCCCAGGTGCCGCACCAGGTCGCGTCCCAGGTGAGTGCCGGCGGCGGTGATCAGCAGCATGCGGAGAATCCTTTGTTCGCGGTTCGATTATCGACCGACCGTTCAATTGCGTTTCACTATGGCGGAAGCGATGCGCCGATGCAATACCAATGAGCTCAGCGACGGCGGAAAGGATGCAGCGCAATCAGGATTGCCGCCGCGACGGCGGTGCTCAGTAAAAAGCCCCACAGCGGATAGACGGGCGCAGCGTAGAAGGCCAGGCCCACCGCGGCCAAAAACGCGGCGAAGATCCACGCGGCCAGATACCTGACGATCGCCCAGCGGCGGTGGATCAGACTGGCGACGAGGAACCACGCCGGCAGCGCGAAACCCAAGGCCGTGCACAAAAAGCCCAGGCCCGCAAACAGCCCGGGCGCCTCGACGCTCGCGCGCCAATCTTCCCAGCCGGTCAGACCGAGAACCGCGATCGCCGCGGTCACGGCCGTCAGAATCGCCCAGCTCACGATCAAGCGGCCGCCTTTGGTTTCGCTCACGGTGTGCTCCATGGTTGGGGTCGAGTTCGTGTATAGCAGGTTTGGCTGCGCCTTGTCGAAGCGGGGAAAGGGGGGTGCAAAGTGGCTGGGGAAAAGTGCATGATAGGCAAAGATCATCCACAGGAGAACGTTGCATGGTGTGTGTGGGGATCGTCGTGGCCGGCGGCAAAGGCCGGCGCATGGCGGCGAAGGTATCCAAGCAATATCTGGACCTGGGCGGACGGCCGATTCTGGCGCGCACACTCGAGGCGTTGTCGGACGTGCCGATCGTCGATGCGCTCGTGCTGGTCGTGCCGCGCGGCGACGTCGTGTTTTGCAAGGATCAGATCGTCGAAAAATACAACCTCGCCAAGGTGGTCCGCGTGGTCATGGGCGGTCAGACGCGGCAGGAATCGGTGGCGCGCGGCCTGCGGGCCATTGAAAAACTGCGCCTGACGCCCGACGTGGTGTTCGTGCACGACGGCGTGCGGCCCTTCGTGGACGCGCCGGTCGTCGAACGCGCGGCGCGCATCGCGGCCAACTTCGGCGCGGCCGTGGTGGCCGGAGCGGTCAAAGAGACGATCAAGCTGATCACCGACGACGGCTTCGTGCGCCAAACGCCGGATCGCCGCTGGTTGGTCGCTGCGCAAACGCCGCAGGCCTTTCAGTACGACACGCTGCTGGATGCTCATCGCGAGGCGGAAAAAACCGGCTTCGTCGGCACCGACGATTGCCAACTCGTCGAGCGCGTCGGCGGGCGGGTAATCGTCGTGCATAGCGAGGATACAAACATTAAAATCACCACGCAGACCGACCTGCTGCTGGCCCAGGCGATCTGGAAGCAAAGGAACAAACGATGAGAATCGGGCACGGCTACGACGTGCATCGGCTCGTCCCCGGGCGCAAGCTGATCCTGGGCGGCGTGACGATCGAATACGAAAAGGGCCTGCTCGGGCACAGCGACGCCGACGTGCTGGCCCACGCCGTCGCCGACGCCGTGTTGGGCGCGGCGGGCCTGGGCGACATCGGTCGCCACTTCCCGGACTCCGACCCCGCTTTCGCCGGGGCCGACAGCCTCAAGCTGCTTGCCGAATGCGCGCAAAAGGCCCGCGCGGAGGGTTGTCGCGTGGGCAACGTCGACGCCACGATCGTCGCGCAGCGGCCCAAGTTGGCCCCGCACATCGAGGCCATGCGCGCCAACCTCGCGCGGGCGTTGGGCGTCTCCGCCCTGGCGGTGAACGTCAAAGCGACCACCGAGGAAGGATTGGGATTCACCGGCGCCGGCGAGGCCATCGCCGCGCACGCCGTCATCTTGTTGGAGAACGACCTTGAACGTTGAAGTCCGCGTTCGTTTCGCACCCAGCCCGACCGGTCCGCTGCATCTGGGCAACGCCCGGGCGGCGCTGTTCAATTTCCTGTTCGCCCGCCGTCACGACGGCGCGTTTATCCTGCGCGTCGAGGACACCGACACCGAACGCAGCGAGGCGCGCTACGAGTCGCAGGTGATGGAGGCCATGCGCTGGCTCGGCCTGACCTGGGATGAAGGACCGGACGTCGGCGGCCCCTGCGCGCCCTACCGGCAGTCGGAACGCCGTGGCGCATATGTCGCCGCCGTCGAGCGGCTGGTCGCCATGGGCAAAGCCTATCCGTGTTTTTGCACCGAGCAGCGACTCGAGGAACTGCACCTCCAGCAGAAGCGCATCAAGCGCCCGCCGCGCTACGACGGCCTGTGCCGCGCGCTGAGCACCGACGAGGTCCGCGCGCGTCTGGACGCCGGCGAACCCCACACGGTGCGCCTGGCGCTGCCCGAGCAGGGCGAGGTCGTGCTCGACGATCTCGTGCGCGGCCGCGTGACGCTGGCGCTCAAGAACCTCGACGATTTCATCATTCAGCGCTCCAACGGCAATCCGCTGTTCATTCTCGCCGGCGTGGTCGACGATGCCGACATGCGCATCTCGCACGTGCTGCGCGGCGAGGATCATTTGACCAACACGCACAAACAGTTGCTGCTACACGAGGCGCTGGGCTCCACGCCTCCGCGCTTCGGTCACCTGCCGCTGGTTACCGGCGACGACGGGCATCCGCTCTCCAAGCGCCTGGGCGATCTGGGGATTCTCAACCTGCGCGAGCAGGGGTATGCGCCCGAGGTCATAGATCGGAAGAGCGTCGTGTAGGGAAAGAGTGTAGATCTCGGTGGT
>CALBTQ010000256.1 GCA_937967875.1 uncultured Pseudomonadota bacterium | reverse complement strand
TTGTCTTGCATACCCTCACCACAAAAAGAAAACGGCGGCATCGTCCTTATACATAAGAACAGATGCCGCCGTTTGCAAGTCGTTACAGTACGTTAGCTGATGTATTTCCCGCGGGCCGTGTAGCCAGTGTGCAACAGCTTGTGGCTTTTGTGTCCGCACGGGCCGTCGGTCAGGAACTTCTCATAGATGTCCACGATCGCCGGGTTCTCATGCGACTTGCGCACATCGTAAACGGCATCTTCGTTGTAAATGGCCTTGGCGCGCTTCTTGCGGATTTCCGGCGTCGTCGGAATCGGCTGGCCGCCGCCGCCCAGGCAACCGCCCGGACAAGCCATGAACTCGATGAAGTGACATTTGCTCATTTCGCCGCCGGCCTTGATGTCTTCCATCACTTTCTTGGCGTTCGCGGTGCCGTGGCAGACGCCGACTTTCACCGTCGCGCCCTTGAGCCAATCCCAGTTGGGCACGATGTCTTTCAACAGATCGGGCACCGGACCCACCTTGTCGATGGTCAATTCGGCGACCTTCACGCCGTCCATGCCGCGGACCGGCAGGATGTCGGCGTGTTCGAACAGCGACTCGACCTTGACGCCCATGACCAGCTCGATGACGGTGCGCAGAGCCGCTTCCATCACGCCGCCGGACGCGCCGAAGATAACGCCGGAGCCGGTGGCCGAACCGAACGGATCGTCGAAGTCGGACTTGGGCATGTCGGGCAGATGGATGCCGCCCTCTTTGATCATCTTGCCCAACTCGCGCGTGGTCAGACCGTAATCGACGTCCTTGAAGCCGCTGTCGGCCATTTCGGGACGGTTGCACTCGAATTTCTTCGCCGAGCAGGGCATCAACGCCACGCTGACGATGTCCTTCGGGTCGATGTTGTTGATCTGCGCGTAGTAGGTTTTGATCAAAGCGCCGAACATCTGCTGCGGGCTCTTGGCCGAGGACACGTGGTCCAGATATTCGGGATAGAAGTGCTCGATGAACTTCACCCAGCCCGGCGAGCAAGAGGTGAACTGCGGCAGCGCCACGGTCTGGTCTTTTTCGACCAGCGCCTTGTACAGGCGGATCAGCAGCTCGGTGCCTTCCTCGATGATCGTCAGGTCGGCGGTGAAGTTGGTGTCGAACACCTTGTCGAAGCCGCAACGGCGCAACGCGGTGTTCATCTCGAAGGTCAGCGCATGGCCGGCTTCGAGGCCGAAGCACTCGCCGATGCCCGCGCGGGGGCTGGGCGCGGTCTGCATGATCACGTGCTTGGTCGGATCGTCGATGGCGGCCCAGATCTCGTCGGTGACGTCATGGGCGGTCAACGCGCCGGTCGGGCAGCGGTTGATGCACTGACCGCAGTTGATGCACACCACGTCGGCCAACGGTTTTTCCATGAAGGTGGCGACATGGATTTCGTGGCCGCGGTCGAACATTTCCAGCACGCCGACTTCCTGCAGGTCGATGCAGGTGCGCACGCAGCGACGGCAATTCACGCACTTGTTGGGATCGCGGTAGACCGAATGGCTGGAGTGATCCATCGCGAACATCGGCGCTTCGGGGTGACCGAAGCGGTAGGTGTCCACGCCGTGCTCTTCGGCCAGATCGCGCAGTTCGCAGTTGGCGTTGCGCGTGCACGAATAGCACTCGCCGTAATGGTTGGCGAGCATCAGATCCAGAATGTTGCGGCGGGCGCGACGCACCTTCGGGGTGTGGGTCTTCACCTTGATCGGCGCGGTGATCGGATAGGCGCAGGAAGCCTGCAGCGTCCGCTGTCCTTCGACCTCAACCACGCAGATCCGGCAGACGCCGGCGATGCACAGGTCGTCGTGATGGCACAGGGTCGGGATTTTGATCCCGGCCCGGCGCGCCGCATCGAGAATCGTCGTGCCCAACGGCACTTTGATCTCGACGCCGTCGATAATCGCGGTTATCAGACCGCCGATGGCGCCGGGATCGCCCATTTCCACTTTCGAACCGCGCTGGCTGACCGGGGCGCGGGAAGTGTCTTCGGAGAATTTCTTGTCGGTCATTTATTTCCCTCCTTGCATCGCTTTTCCGGTGCGACCCAGGATCTCGGCTTTGAAATGTGTCGCAATCGAAACGAACGCATTGGGGCTCGACTGCCCCAGCCCGCACTTGGAAGCCAGTTGCATGGTTTCCGCCAGCGAAAGCAGTTCGTTGAGATACTGCATCGAGCATTCGCCCTTCTTCAGCAACTGCACGCCTTCCAACAATTTCGGGTTGCCGTCGCGGCAAGGAGTGCACTGGCCGCAGGATTCTTCGCAGAAGAACTCGAGGAAGTTTTCGGCGATGTCCAGCAGGTCGCGGTCCGGTCCGAACACGATGATCGAACCGCCGGTGGCGATGTCTTCGAAGGCGATGGCGCGGTTGAAATCGGCCGCCGGCACGCAATGGCCGGAAGCGCCGCCGATCTGCACGGCCTTGGCCTCGGAGCCGCCGACCTCTTTGAGCAGATCCGCCACGGTGATGCCCATCGGGAATTCGTACACGCCCGGGAATTCGCAATCGCCCGAGATGCTGAACAGCTTCAGGCCGGTCGATTTCTCGGTGCCCAGACCGTTGAACCACGCGCCGCCCTTGGCGTAGATCGCCGCGGCCCACGCGAAGGTTTCCACGTTGTTGACGATGGTCGGCTTGCCGTTGAAGCCCGTGTCGACCGGGAACGGCGGACGGTTGCGCGGTTCGCCGCGGTGACCTTCGAGCGACTCGATCAACGCCGTTTCCTCGCCGCACACGTAAGCGCCGGCGCCCATGTGCAGGTGGATGTCGAAGTTGAAGCCCTTCTTGCCCAGGATGTCTTTGCCCAGCAGGCCGTCCTTACGCCGCTTGGCCAGCACCTCTTCCAGGTGCGCCACCAAGTAGGTGTATTCGGCGCGCAGGTAGACGATGCCCTCGTCCGAACCGACGGCCAAACCGCCGATGGTCATGCCTTCGAACACCAGGTCGGCATAGTCGGTGAGGATCAACCGGTCTTTGAACGTGCCCGGCTCGCCTTCGTCGGCGTTGCAGACCACGTACTTCTTCTCGCCTTTCGCCGCCGCCGCGAGGTTCCACTTCACCGAGGTCGGAAAGCCCGCGCCGCCGCGGCCTTTCATGCCCGATTCCTTGAGCTCGCCGATGATGTCGGCGCGGCTCAGGGCGATCGCTTTTTTCAGGCCGGCGTTCACTTCAATCGTCGCGAACGTCAGTTTGTTCTTGTTCTTCGGTTCGATCATGATTAGTGGCCCTCCTTCTGCTGCATGGCATGCACGCCAAAGATGGCCCGGCATTCCTCGATCAACCCGTGCACTTTATCGGGGGTAACGTGGGTGTAGATCTTGTCGTTGATCAACAAGGCCGGCCCCTGATCGCACATGCCCAGGCAGTTGGTGTATTCCAGCGAGAACTTGCCGTCCGGCGTGGTTTCGCCGAATTTGACGCCCAGCTCGTTCTCCAACTGCTTGGCCACCTTCTCGGAATGGTTCATCAGGCAGGAAATCGTCCGGCACAGCCGCAACACAAAGCGCCCCTTGGGCTCGGTGTGCAGGAAGCTGTAGAACGAGACCACGCTGTTGACTTCCACCGGATGAATGCCCAACGCATCGGCGATCACCTGCATGGCGAACGACGAAACGTGCGAGTAAGCCTTCTGCACTTCCTGCAGAATCGGAATCAACGACGAGCGCTCACGGCCGAGCTGATCGGCCAACGCATAAATCTGATCCTTCATTCGATCGCGTTCGGTTACGAGCATTACGCGCCCCCTCCTTTCTTGGCCAACAGCGCTTTCACCTTTTCGATGAGGGCGTCGGGGGAAATCGGTTTCTCTTGGAAATCGTCAACCGGCACAACCGACTCGTCGGCGCCGAAATCCATGCCGGTGACCTTGCCGACGCTGGTCAGCATCAGGATCGGCGCGGCGAATCCGCCCTTGCGCAAATCCTGCGCCATGACGAACCCGTCGTCCGGCTGGTCCATCATGACGTCGAGCACGATCAGGTCGGGCTGGAAGCTCTCGACCGCCGCCATGCCTTCTTCCCGGCTGGGGGCCGTCGCCGTCTGATGCCCTTCCTTTTCGAGCACCATGCCTACCACTTCCAAGATGTCGGGATCGTCGTCAACGATTAGAATCTTAGCCACGGTGGTCTCCTTTCAGAGTTTTGTTATGATACCTTGAAATATATGAACTGAAGCATACGCCGTTGCTGAATGACCATTCATTCATTCATGGTAGAGCGTTTTCGTATCACGGACCGTCGCACCTGTCAACACTCTTCTTTAATGGTCGATTTTTTCCTGTTTAACCAAAATAACCGTCAATTGCCGAAGAGCGGTCTAAAATGACCTTTTGCTGATATTTTTCATATAATTAGATAGTTGTTGCATTTTGTAACGATGGGGCCTTCATTTAATCCATCAAACGTTCACGATGTAACGCTGAAAATAGCATTACTTTAGGCGCGAATAATGTCAACGCTTTCCGGCCGGCGCCCGCCTTTTTCCGTGCAGATCGCTGCATGGAACACCAGATCCGGCACCCCGCCTCCGCTGCCGGTTGCCAACCTTCGCCCGTGTTTGTACAGTGCCGAACCGACGTTTACCCGCACCATCCGGAGGAACCGCCAGATGCTTCGTCGCCTCATTTATCTGTTGTGTTTGCTGTGGTTGCCTTCCCTCGCCGCCTGCGACGCTTCGCTGCATCAATGGGGCCCGCTGGCCGACGGCGCACTCCAAGGATTCAACTATTACGCCCAGTTGCCCGCCGCCGCGCGCAACGTGCCCTACGTGCCCGACGGCGACCCGGCGCAGGTGCTGGACATCTACGCGGTCGACGCGCCCGGCCCGGCGCCGGTGTTCGTGTTCATCCACGGCGGCTACTGGCAATCGGGGACGATCAAGCTCTACGGCTCGCTGGCCAAGAGCCTGGCCGGTCTCGGCGTGATGACCGTAACCGTCGAGTATCGCTTGTACCCCCAGGTGACCTTCCCCGCTTTCATGGACGACGCCGTGGCCGCCCTCAACTGGGTGCACGCGCACATCGGCGAATACGGCGGCGACCCGAACCGCATCGTCGTCAGCGGGCACAGCGCCGGCGCGCACATGGCCGCGCTGCTGCTGGTCGACGATCGCTTCCGCTCGCGGCTGGATTTCCCGGTCGCGCAACTGGCCGGCGCGGCGATCTTCTCGGGCGCCTTCGATTTCTACCGCGAGAACACGCTGGACATGACCGTCATCCGTCACGTCATGGGCGACGACGAGGAAACAGTGCGCCTGGCGCAGCCGATCGTCCACGCGCGGCCCGACGTGCCGCCCCTGCTGATCATCAACGGCGATCGCGATAAGCTGACCAGCGAGCCGCAGGCCGCGAATTTCGCCCAGGCGATGCGCGACGCCGGCGCGCCGGTGACCTATGCGAAGATTCCCGGCGGCGATCATCTGTCGGTGATTCTGGATATCGCGCCCGGCGCGGAAGGCCCCGCCTGGCAGGCGCTGCTGCCGTTTTTGGGCAAGGTCTACGCGCGGGATCAATAAGAAAAGTCGGTTGCGAAAACGCCGGTGGAGGTCTCGTAGGCGAGCACGGCCCGGCCGAAAGCCGCGTCCAACTGCAGGGCTTCCACCCCCTGCTCGCCGACTTGCGCCGCCGCACTCCAGGACGCGCCGCCGTCGCGGCTCACCCGGGCCATCGGCATTCCCCCCTGCGCCCACGCGGCAACCATGGTCTGGCCGTCGACCGCCAGACGCGGCAGGGAAAGCGGCGCCTGCCCTTTGGCCAGATCCCAACGCGGGCTGATCCAGGAGCCGTCGGCCGGATCGTATTCGACCAGCGCCACGTAGCGGTTGTCGCCCACGCCCCAGGAGTAGGTGGTGATCATCCAGATTTTGCCGTTGCTCAACAGGGCCGCGTCGTCGCCTTGCACCTGATTGCGCGTCTGATCGCCGCCGGACACTTCGCTAAAGGTCGCGCCGTCCGCGGAGGTGAACAGGCCGAAGGTCCCGGGCACGATCGTGGCGTCGTCGAGCAAGAACAAGCCGACCGGATACCCGCCGCCGACGTCGATCGGGGCGGACCATTCTCCCTCTGCCACCGTCGCCAGCTTCATTTGCGGTACGCAGCCGAAAAGATTGCTGTCGTGGTTGTACCCGAATGCCGCCCGCAAGCGGCCCTGGCCGTCGCGCACCGGAAACCCGCGCGCCTCGCCGTCGCACCATGAATCCTGGTTGGCGATCGCCTTGCCCTGTCGCCACGTCGCGCCGCCGTCGTCGCTGAGCAAGTGAATGATCTGCGTCGCGCGCACCCCGAGCATGTCGATATGCTGCTGGTCGTACAGCCAATCGGCCTCATACACATCGGCGGCCACCATCACCGGCTCGCCGGCGCTCAACGGTTCGCCGCTCAGCGACACCCAGGAAAGCATTCCCCGCAGCTTCGCTTCCGGTTGGGGCGTGAAATAAGTGACGTGCACCGTCGCCGCGTCGCGAATATGCACCGAGGGCGCCTGTGCGCCGTTCGCGCCGATTTGCACCGGCGCGGACCAGACGGGCGGTTCACCGGCCACCGGCGGAATGAGATCGTCGTCATCGTCGTCGTCATCGTCGTCGGCCTGATCATCGTCAGGCGGCGCCAGATCGTCATCCGCGGGAGCCGCCCGATCGGCCGATTCCGAGCCGCCGCACACGCTCAGCCACAGCGAAAACGCCGCCAGCAGAAGCAGTCCGAGCGGCAGTAAACGACGCGGCGTCATGAATCCCTCACAAAATGCGGCGCAGGTGCACCATGTCCATGCCGTCCAGGCGCACATTGGGCGTCATGCGGATCGGCCGGAAATCCAGCGACAGCAGCAGGCGCTGCATGCGCCGGTTGTCGGCGTAGGTGTCGACCTCCACCGCTTTAAAGCCTTGCCGGCGGGCTTGTTCGTTGACGTGCTCGATCATCGCCCGGCCTAGACCGCGCTCGCGCAAGTCACGCCGCACGACGAAACCCAGCAACTTGAAATGCTGCGCCTGGACCAATTGCGTCACCGCCACCGCCAACAAGCGCTCATCCTCGATCATCGCGTAATATTCGATGCGATCGCGCTTATGGTTGAGGAACCAGTCGTCGGTGATTTCCGTCGTAAAGGGCGTCTGCGAAAAACTCAGGTAGAGCAGGTCCGCGGGGTCGTTGAGCATCGTCGTGTAATCGCGCTGCAGCAGTTTCAAATCGTCCGGATTCTGCGCGGGCATCAGATGGCGAATGTGCAAAGCGGCCTCCCTAATAAAAAAGCGGATGAACCTATCATCCGCTTGTAGCACACTTTATCGAAAATCAGCACCCGCATGCGTCGTCATCGTCATCATCATCGTCGTCATCGACGTCCACATCGTTGTCTGCGTCATCATCCGTATCATCATCGTCGGTGTCGTCGTCGGTCACGTCGTCGTCGACGAGATCGTCGTCGGTTGTATCGTCATCGATTGTGTCGTCGTCGACAGTGTCGTCGTCGGTTTCATTCAGATCATAGCGATCGTAGAAGATATGCACCACGCCGTTGGAAGCGATCAGATACGGCCCGAAAGCGCCGGCGACGACTTCGCCCAGCGCGTCGCCGTCCAGATCCAGCAGCAGTACCGACTCGCCCAGGCTATAGGATTCGCTCGTGCCGTAATACAACGTATCCGGCTCGACGTTGTCGAGCACGACCGTCTCCGCCGCCAGTTGCGTCGCCCCCAATTGATACACCGCGCCGCACCAGTTCGCCTTGCCGTAGCTGGCCGAATCGGCCCCCACCGCCAGGACCGGCCCCGTCGGCGTGTTCGCGATTGCCAAGCTGCGCCCGAAGTAGGAGCTCTGGCCCTGCCCGATGATCGCCTTGTCGGCCGGCGTCGCCGTCAGGTCGATCGCCGCCCCGGCGGTCAGCCGCGCGTTGTCGATCGCCAGCACCGCGCCCTTGGTATGGCTTTGCACCTGCATCCAATAATCGGAGAAAATCAGCTCCGGCGCATCGTCGCCGTTCAAGTCGGCCGCCGCGATCGCCGCGATGTCGCCGGGCACGTTCTGCCCCGTGCCGCTGCGCACGGTCACCTCGGGCGGATCGGTTTCCAGATCGCGCACCGCCGGCCCGGCAATCTCCTCACCGAAGATAATCGCCAGCAATGGTTGATCCCACTTGCCCCACACCATCGGCACGGCTTCGGACACCAGATCGTCTTGGCCGTCGTCGTTCAGGTCGGCCAGGATGTAATTCATCCCGAAACCGGAACCGTCGGTCGGCGCGATCAGCGTCAGATCGGGCGGATCGATCAGAAAATCGCGCACCGTGCCGGTCGGATCGTCAAACGGCCCGCGTACGATCAGCACCCGGCTGCGCTCGTAGTAAGCCATCACGCTGCAGGCCAGATCGGCAAATCCGTCGCCGTCGTAATCCCCTACGGCCATCGCCGAGCCCATGTTCGCGTATTGGACATCGGCGTACAGCGTCAGGTCCGGATCGACGAAGTTGAAATCGACGGTCCAGTTCGCCGGCGGATTCGCGCGGCCGAACAGTATGGTGATCTGCCCCGCGCCCGCCTGCGCGCCCGGCGTCGCGCCCGGATCGCCGATGAGCAGATCGTCGTACCCGTCCGCGTTCAGATCGGCCAGCGACAAAGTCGTGCCGAAACTGCCGCAATTGATGCCGCCTAATATCGTGACGTCCGGCGGCGTTTGCCCCAGGCGGATCGTGCCCAGTTCTTCGGTCAACGGACCCAACAGACCGTACACCCGATTGCCGCCCTTCCCGAGGGCGCCGTTATCGTCTCAGCCGCCGGGCGCGCCGATAAACAGATCGGCCACGTGATCGCCGTTGAAATCGCCGGAGGCCAGCACCGAGCCGATCATGTCGTCGGCCGCTCCGATGATCGTCACCTCGGCGTCGGTGGCCGGCACTTCGTCGGCGACGACGACGCCACAGGTGAGAACCAGCGTCGATAGGATAACCGCCAGGCAGACTTTGATTTTCATCACACCCTCCCGCAAGACTTCTCCGGGCGCTATTCTACTCCAATCGTCAAAGAAATAACCATCCGGTCTCGCGCGCCGTCCGGCCCCTCTTGCGCGTCGGGGATAATCGGTTATTGTCGTGAGTGGAGCGAGTATCGCGCACGCTCGGATCGGGGGTTCATGGTGGCTGTATTATCCAAGTTCGATCGCTCCTTTTTAGGGTCCGACGAGGACTTCACCATCATCGGCAGCGGCGAAATCGGCGGCAAGGCGCACGGTCTGGCGGCAATTCGGCGCTCGATCGCCGAAGGCTTTCCGCCCGATCGTTTCCCCGATTTCGCCGTCGGCATTCCGCGTTCGACGGTCATCGCAACCGACTGTTTCGACGTCTTTATGAAAATCAACAACCTCTATGATTTCCTGCGGGCCGACGACTACACCGACGAGCGCATCGCCATGGAATTTCAAAAGGCCGACCTGCCCGCGTTCCTGGTCGGCGATTTGTTGTCGATCGTCAAGGCGACCTGCCAACCGCTGGCCGTGCGTTCATCGAGCCTGCTTGAAGACGCCAAGCACGAGCCCTTTGCCGGCATCTACGAAACCAAGATGATCCCCAACAACCAGCACGACGAAAAAACGCGCTTCACCCGCCTGATCGAGGCGATCAAGTTCGTTTACGCCTCCACCTTTTTCCGCGCGGCGCGCGAATACCGTCTGGGCACCGGGCACGCGCTGGAAGACGAAAAAATGGCCGTGCTCATTCAGGAGGTCGTCGGCCGACGGCATACCGACCGGTTCTACCCGGACATCTCCGGCGTGGGCCGCTCATACAACTTCTATTGCTACGGCCACGCCCGGCCCGACGACGGCGTGGTCAACCTCGCGCTCGGTCTGGGCAAGACGATCGTCGACGGCGGCGTCTCGTGGACCTACTGCCCGCGTTATCCGCAGACGCAGCCGCCCTACGTGTCATTCGACCAATTGATGAAGGAATCGCAAAACGACTTCTGGGCCGTGAACATGGGCCCCGTGCCGTCCTACGATCCGATCGAGGAAACCGAGTACCTCGTGCGCGCCGATCTGCGCGCCGCCGAGGACGACAATACGCTCAAGCTGCTCGCCTCAACCTACGACGCGCCCAACAACCGGCTGGAGATGGGCGTGTTCGGCACCGGCCCGCGGGTGATCACCTTCGCGCCGCTGCTGGTCGGGCGGATGCTGCCGCTCAACGAGGTGGTCAAAGCCCTGCTGGAGTTGAGCGAAACGCAATCCGGTTCGGAAGTGGAAATCGAATTCGCCGTCACCCTCGAGCCGGACGGCCCGGCCCGCTTCGCCTTTTTGCAGGTGCGGCCGATGGTCGTCTCGCACGACAAGGTCGAGGTCTCCGACGAGGAACTGCGCGCGCCCGAAACCCTGGTCGCCGCCACCTCCGCGCTGGGCAACGGCGTCAACGATAAAATCGACCACGTCGTGTACCTCAAGCCCGACGTCTTCGAGCAAAAAAACACGCGCAAGATCGTCGGCGAGCTCAGCGAGGTCAACGCCTTTCTACGCGAGGCCGGACGCCACTATCTGCTGATCGGCTTCGGCCGTTGGGGCAGCACCGACCCGTGGCTGGGCATCCCGGTCACCTGGGGGCAGATCGGCAACGCCCGCGCCATCGTCGAGGTCATGCTGCCGGGTATGTACATCGACCTGTCGCAGGGCTCGCACTTCTTCCACAACCTCAACGGATTTCAGGTCAGCTACTTTTCGCTGCACGCCCATGAGCGGCCCGTCGACTGGGCCGCGCTGGACGCCAGTGATGCGCTCAAAGAAACCACCCATGTCCGCTGCGTGAAACTGCCCGCGCCCTTGCACATCAAGGTCGACGGCCGCACCGGGCGAGGAGTCATCCACCGATGAAATACGACGCGCAGATCCAACACCTGATCGACTCGCTCAAGGAGCGGGCCAAGGAATTGTCCACCTTGTACGAAGTGCAGGAAATCCTGCACGACAAGGATCTCCCGCTTGACGAAACCTTCAACCGCATCATCGACGCCATTCCGCGCGGCTTCCTCTACCCCGAGTTTTGCCAGGCGAAAATCGCCTACGAAAATCTGCTGTTCATTTCGCCCGACTTCACCGAAACGCAGCAGCAGATGCGCGTAAACATCGTGGTGGAAAAAGACACCGTCGGTTACCTCGAAGTGTCCTATCGCGAAAACCTGCCGCCCCTGGACGAAGGTCCGTTCTTGAAAGAGGAGCGGCGCTTGATCAACACGATCGCCCGCAGCTTGTCGCAGACGCTGCTGCACCGCCAGTTGGACGCGCTGTTTCACGTGGTCGATCTGCAATCGGTGCAAAAGGGAAGCGTGGAACCGCGCGGCTCGGACCTGCATATCGTCTTGGAGATGCTGCGCCTGACCGACCCCGCGCTGCTGTTGAAAATCTCGCGGCGCATGCTCAACTACCTGTGCTACATCGGCGTCGAGGAGGCCAAGGAACTGCTCGGCCGCATCGGCGGGCGCGCCGATCTGCTCGTGCGCGATCAACAGCACGAAGGCGTCAATCGCCCGATCAAGCATGAAAAAATGACCATGTCGCTCGAACTGTCCGACCAGATTCTCACCATCGCATCCAAACACATCAGCAGCAAGCAGATCGTCACGTACTTCCAGAAGTGGATCAACGACAGCAAGGTCGGCTTCCTGCTCAACGTGTTGGAGGATTCCACTTCCTCGCTCTCGGACATCATCGAGGCCATCGCCCGCTACAAGGACGCCGGGCTCAAGGACAGCGAGCTGTCGCCTTCGACGGTCAACGCGGTCAAGGTGTCGCTGATTCGCCGCTTCTTCTCGCGGCGGCTCGACTTCATCAATCTCGCCAAGCGCTACGTGACCATCGAGGACTTCTACGACCTCACGCGGCGCCTGGTGTACCCCGAAAACAGCAACGGCCGCCTCGGCGGCAAGGCGGCGGGTCTGTTCATGGCCCTGCGGATCGTGCGCCAGGTCGCCGCCCATCATGAGTTATTGAAAGAGATAAAGGTTCCCAAAACGTGGTATCTGGCTTCGGACGGCATCATCGACTTCATCCACCACAACCACCTGGAGGAGATGCTCGATTACAAGTACCACGACATGGACCAGATCCGCATCGAGTACCCGAACCTGATTCAGCTTTTCAAGAACTCGTCGTTCTCGCCGGCGATGGTCCACGCCCTCTCCGCCGCACTCGACGATTTCGGCGACCGCCCGTTGATCGTGCGCAGCAGTTCGCTGCTGGAAGACGGCGAAGGACACGCCTTCTCCGGCAAATACAAGAGCCTGTTCATCGCCAACCAGGGTAACAAAAGCGAACGACTCGCCGAATTGCTCGACGCCATCGCCGAGGTCTACGCCTCGACCTTCGGCCCCGACCCGATCGAGTACCGCGCCGAGCACGGCCTGCTGGATTTCCCCGAGGAGATGGGCATCATCATTCAGGAGGTCGTCGGCAACCAGGTCGGCTCCTACCTGTGCCCCGCCTACGCCGGCGTCGGTTTTTCGCACAACGAGTTCCGCTGGTCCTCGCGCATCAAACGCGAAGACGGCCTGGCTCGTCTCGTGCCCGGCCTGGGCACGCGCGCGGTCGATCGCCTCAGCAACGACTACCCGGTGCTGGTCGCACCCGGCCAGCCGGGCCTGCGCGTCAACCCGTCGCTCGACGAGAAAATCCGCTACGCGCCCAAGTTCATCGACGCGATCAATCTGGAAACCAAGTCCATCGAAACGGTCAAACTCGAGGATCTGATTAAAAAGTACGGCCATGAATTTCCCAGCTTCCGGCGCGTGTTCTCGACCGTGAAGGACAACTTCCTGCAACCGGCCAGCGGGCTGATCGACTTCGAGCACGGCTTTCACATCGCCACCTTCGACGGCCTGCTCACACAGACCGACTTCATCAAGCGCATCAAAACGCTGATGGACGTGCTCAAAGATTCGTTCCTCCACCCGGTGGACATCGAGTTCGCCGCCGATCGGGAAAATTTTTTCCTGCTGCAGTGCCGCGTGCAAAGTTCGGCGCGCGATCGCAAGACCGTCGCCATTCCGCGCGACGTGCCGGCTGAACGCATCGTGTTCACGGCGAACAAATACATCTCCGACGGCTTCGTCGACAACGTCACGCACGTCGTGTACGTGACGCCGGAAGGCTACGACAAAATCACCAACCTCGAAGAGCTCAAGGCGATCGGCCGCGTGGTCGGCAAGCTCAACTCCATTCTGCCGCAGCATCAGTTCGTGCTCATCGGCCCCGGCCGCTGGGGCAGCCGCGGCGACATCAAGCTGGGCGTCGAGGTGACCTACTCGGACATCAACAACACCGCTGCGTTGATCGAGGTGGCTTTCAAAAAAGGCGACTACCTACCCGACCTATCCTTCGGCACGCACTTCTTCCAGGATCTGGTCGAGGCCGACATCGCCTATCTGCCGCTATACCCCGACGATCCGCACGTCGTGTTCAATCACGATTTCCTCGCCGGCTCGCCCAACCTGCTGGGCAAACTGCTGCCCGACTACAAGCACCTGGACGAGGTCATCCGTGTGATCGAAGTACCCGCCGTCGCCGAGGGGCGCATCCTGCAGATTCTGATGAACGCCGACGACGAACGTGCCATCGCTCTGCTCGCCCTGCCCGAAGCGAAGGTCGACGTCCTCCGCGAGGAACCGCGCGACGAACACGGCCTGGTCGACCGCAACCAATACTGGATGTGGCGCCTGCGCATGGCCGAAAAACTGGCCCTCGCGCTCGACCCCGAACGCTTCGGCGTGAAAAGCATCTATGTGATGGGCAGCACGAAAAACGCCACCGCCGGCCCGTGCAGCGACATCGACCTGCTGTTGCACATCGACGGCGACGAACGCAAGAAAGCCGACCTCGAACTGTGGCTCGACGCCTGGTCGATCAGCCTGGGCGAAATGAACTACCTGCGCACCGGCTACGAAACCAAGGAGCTGCTCGACGTGCATTACGTCACCGACGAGGACCTGCGCCTCAAAACCAGCTTCGCGGTGAAGATCAACGCGGTCAACGACGCGCTGCGCCCCCTGCCGATGAAACCGAGATCGGAAGAGCGTCGTGTAGGGAAAGAGGTTAGGTCTCGGTGGTCGCCGGATCATTTAAAAAAAAAATACGGCCACG
>CALBTQ010000255.1 GCA_937967875.1 uncultured Pseudomonadota bacterium | reverse complement strand
CGCATACAGATAGCGTTCGGTCATCAGCGTGTCGCCGGGCAGAATATTGGAAAACGGCGCCAGCCCCAGCAGCAGCCAGCCGATGCCGGCGGCGAGGGCGGGCACGCGGCGGCGCGTGAAAAACATTGTAACGATCAACCCCGTCAGTCCGCTCAGCGCCAGCAGGGGGATCAATTGCGGACCGGTATAGACGGTCGGGGCATAGGCCGGCGACAATCCGACCGGAAAAAGCAACAGGCCGACGTAGCGCCAGAAAACGACGGGCATCGTCCAGAGCGTATTGTACAGGCTGCCGGCCGCGTGAGTCGGCGTGCGGCCCATCCCGCCGAGCACCTGCATGCGGATCATAATATACCACAGCACCACGCCCGCGAGGAGGATGGTCAGCGAAATGCGCCGCCGGCGATCGCCGGGAATCAGGAAAAACGAACCGACAAGCATCGGCAGCACCATCACCGCTTCTTCGCTGCTCAGGCAGGCGGCCAGCAGCGACAGCACCGCGCCGATCAGAAATCCCGAGCGTCCGAAGCGGTCGTAGGCCAGCGCCAGCGTCCAGGAAGCGTAGCCGAGCATGAGGCCCAGCAGGTCGAAGCTGGCGGTCAACGGCACGGCGCGATCGGTATGCACGGGATGCCACGCGAAAAGCAATCCGGCCAATAGCGCCGCACGTAAATCACCGAGCAGCAACCAGACGATCAGCACGACCAGCGCGGAAATCGTCGCGTGGAAAAAGAGACCTGTCAGGTGAAACGGCAATGGACTTGCGAGGCCGAAGAGATGAATCAGCGCCCCGTAGGCCGCCGAGCGCAGCGGGCGATAGAGCATGTTTTGGTCGGAAACAAATTGATGAGCGATGTTCGACCAATCGCACAACGAATGATCGGTAAGGATGAAAATCCGGTCGTCAAAGGTGAAGGAGTTGCCCAGTTTGATCAGGTAGAGGCCGTAGGTCAGGACGAAAACAAGCAACACGGCGACGGCGAGGCGGCGCGGAGAAGCGCTCGAATTTTCCTGCGGTTTTTCCGTCATGTGCAAGTCCGTCGGTTAGTGGGCGTTTCTACTTTGGCAAATTCGGCGGGGCGTCCGCAAGGGGGAGAATCAATCGACCGTATCGTCGTCGGTCGTGTCGTCGTCGGTGGTATCGTCGTCGACTGTGTCGTCATCGACTGTGTCGTCGTCGGTCGTGTCGTCGTCGGTCGTGTCGTCGTCGACTGTGTCGTCATCGGTCGTGTCGTCGTCGACTGTGTCGTCGTCGGTCATGTCGTCGTCATCGTCGCCGGTGACAAAGCCGTGATCGGGCAGACAATCGGCCCAGGCGGCGCAATCGTCGTCGTTGGCCAGGTAGCCGGTGCGGTAGCAGTGGATGAACATGTTCCACATTTTGCCCGAGCCGAAGGCGCAAGAATCCAGCGCGTCGTCGAAGGAGACGGCATCCACGTCGTTGAAGGTGATCGCGAAGTTGCACTCGTTGTAATAGATGGTCAGCGGCGTACGGCAATCGACCTGATCGTCGTCGTCATCGTCGTCCTCGGAACAGGCGATCACCGCCACGGCCAGCGCCGCGATCGTCAAAGCGAGCAGCAGCAGAATAGTTGCGCGCAAAATCCCTCCGGCAAATCGGTGATCTGCAAACTACATCCGATAAACAAGCCCTGTCAACCAAGTGGAGAAATAGGGCTTGCAAAGCCACTTAGCCTGCGTAAAATGCGCTCAGTAATCACCGGGGATAAAGCGGAGATCGTCTTGATCCTCCAGCCTGCAAATTCGAATATCCGTTATTCGTCAAACGTCCCCGGGCCGGAAGTGTCTTTCCGTTCCGTCTCCTCCCCGCTCACGTTCTTGCCTTTTCGGGAAACGTACGTACAACTGTGGCCGGCAACGGGTCGGCCTGCCGAAATATACCTTCAGGAATTTTGCTTCGAGGGAATCAATGAAAGCTGAAACGACGAAAGAGGCGCCCAAGAAAAAAGGGAAAAAGGTCAAGGGACCGCCGCAAATCGTGGTCAATACCGCTTTCTGCAAGGGATGCGGCATCTGTGTCGAGTTTTGTCCGAAAAACGTGTTGGCGATGAAAGGCGCAAAAGCCGTGGTCATCGCGCTCGATGAATGCATCGAGTGCATGTTCTGCGAACTGCGTTGCCCCGATTTCGCCATCGCCGTTTATCCGGCGGAGGGTTAAGCGATGTCGGGACCGAAATTCAAATCCGGATTGCGCTTGATGAGCGGCAACGAGGCGGTGGCTGAAGCGGCGTTGTATGCGGGTTGCCGGTTTTTCGCCGGGTATCCGATTACGCCTTCGACCGAAATCGCCGAGGTGCTCAGCAAACGCCTGCCGCAGGTCGGCGGCTTCTTTTTGCAGATGGAAGATGAAATCGCCTCGATGGCTGCGACGCTGGGCGCGAGCCTGGCCGGGGCGAAATCGATGACGGCCACGTCGGGTCCGGGCTTCAGTCTGAAGCAGGAAAACATCGGCTACGGCTGCATCGCGGAAATTCCGTGCGTGGTGGTCAACGTGCAGCGCGGCGGCCCGAGCACCGGCATCCCCACCGGGCCGATGCAGGGCGACATCATGCAGGCGCGTTGGGGCACCCACGGCGATCATCCGGTAATCGTGCTGTACCCCGACGGCGTCGAGGACGCGTTCTGGGAAACGATCCGCGCGTTCAACCTCGCCGAGCGTTACCGCACGCCGGTGATCCTGCTGACCGACGAGGTGATCGGCCACATGCGCGAGCGGATGTTTTTGCCCAAGCCGGGCACGGTGTCGATTTACAATCGGCGCAAGCCGCGGCGCATTCCCGAAAAATATTATCCCTACCAGGGCGGCACGCAGGACGTGCCGACCATGGCGCCTTACGGCGAAGGGTATCGGTTCCATGTGACCGGCCTGTTCCATGACCGCACGGGTTTCCCGACCAACGAACCGGCGGAGATCGACGCCGAAATGCGCCGGCTGCTGCGCAAGATCAGCCGCGCGTACAACGACATCGTCAAGTGGGAAGAGCTGTTCATGGACGACGCCGAGGAAGTGATTGTCGCGTTCGGCTGCACCGCTCGTAGTGCGCGGGCGGCGGTGAAGCGGTTGCGGGCTCGCGATCGCAAGGTCGGTCTGTTCCGCCTCAAGACGGTCTGGCCGTTCCCCGAGCGCGCCCTGATCAAAATCGCCAAACGCGCGCACGTGAAAAAGATGCTGGTGCCCGAGATGAACAACGGTCAGGTGTTGTTCGAGGTCGAGCGCGTCGCCGGCAGATACTGCGACGTCGAAGGCTTGCAGCGGCTCGATTCGGAAATGATCACGCCGCGCCAGATCATTCGCGCGTTGAGGGAGAATTGAGATGGCATTCGATTATGACCAGTATTTACGCGTCGACCGCCTGCCGCACATCTGGTGCCCGGGTTGCGGTCATGGGATCATCTTCAAAGCGCTGCTGCGGTCGATTCACGGTTTGGAGATCGACAAGAACGACTTGATGCTCGTCAGCGGCATCGGCTGCGCCAGCCGCCTGCCGGGCTACGCCGATTTCAACACGCTGCACACCACGCACGGGCGGGCGCTGCCGTTCGCTACGGGCATCAAGGTGATGAAGGCGAACCTGCACGTGATCGTCACGTCGGGCGACGGCGACGCGGTGGCGATCGGCGGCAATCACTTCATCCACACCTGCCGACGCAACATCGATATGACGCTGATCGTGTTCAACAACTCGATCTACGGCATGAACGGCGGTCAGGTGAGCCCGACCACGCCGTACGGTTCGTTCGCTTCGACCGCGCCGTGGGGCAACCTGAGCGTGCACTTCGACTTCATGAAGCTGGCGCAGGGCGCCGGGGCGACCTTCGTGGCGCGCGCGACGACCTATCACGTCAAGCTGCTGGAGAAGGTCATCACCCAGGCGATCGCGCACAAGGGCTTCTCGGTGGTCGAGGTGCTCGAAGATTGCCCGACCGCCTACGGCCGCCGCAACAAGATGCGCGGACCGGTGCAGATGATGAAATTCTGGAAAGACAACTGCGTGATGATCGACGCGCTCGACAAACTGCCGCTGGAGGAAGCGAAAGAGAAGATTCCCATCGGCATCTTCTGTCAGACCACGCGACAGGAGTTCACCGACGAGCAACACCAGGTCGCCCAGCGCGCCATGGGTGAGGAGTAGCAGCCATGTCGAACGGAAAAAAACTGGAACTGCGGTTGGCGGGCAGCGGCGGACAGGGCCTGGTGCTGGGTGGAATCATTCTGGCCGAAGCGGCGATTCTGTACGACAACAAGAACGCGGTGAACACGCAAAGCTACGGCCCGGAAGCGCGCGGCGGCGCCTCGAAGAGCGAGGTGATCATCAGCGAGGATGAAATCGATTTTCCGAAATGCGAGGAAATCGACATTCTGCTCTCGCTCAACCAGAAGTCGCTGGACAAATACATCACCGACCTGAAAAAGGGCGGTATCCTGATTCTCGACCGCGACCTGTGCCCCAATCCGCCGGAAGGCAACGAGTACGAAACGTTCCGCATCCCCTTCACGAACCTGGCGCGCACCGAACTGGGCAAGGTGTACGTCGCCAACATCGTGGCGCTGGGGGCTATCGCCGGTCTGACCGACTGCGTGTCGCGCGCGGCGTTGGAAAAGGCGGTCGCCGCCCGCGTGCCGGCCGGCACCGAGGAACTGAACGTGAAAGCGCTGGCGATCGGCTATCGCGAAGCGGCCGTGGCCCGCGTCGATCATCCGGTCGACACCGACGCGCTGAGCTGAGCGAACGATGGCGAGGCTGCATCCGTTGCGCATTCGGTTGATGCACGCGGCGGCACCGAAGAAAAACGATGAACCGGAGCGCCGGCGGCCGTCCGAGTCGCCGGCGTTCTTTTTATGGCGACGGGACGAGGACCTCGCCTTGCTCGTCGCGCTGGACACAAGCGACGCCGCGCTGCAATGGACGATCGTCGCGGACGCTCCCGAAGCGAACGAAACATTGCCCACCGTGGTGAGCATGTTGCCCTGGGATCTGGACGCCTGTTTCGGCGAGATCATGGCCGGTATGCCGTTGGCCGAGGGAAGCGACGGAGAGGGCGGTCCATTTGCCTTGTGGGCGGTGGATGAGCCCGACGATATCAGCCTGCTGCAGGTAATGGGCGAAGCGCTGACGAGCCTGAGTGTCGCGGCGCAACCGCCGTCCGCCGATCGTTGGCCGTGCGCGCTTTTCTTCACGACAAACGAAACCCCGGCGAACTGGCCGAACCTGTTGCCGGGGTTGTTGACGCTTACCGAATAATCGTCGCTATTCTTGCAGATACATTTCCGCGCCGCGCGCGGCCATCGCGCCGTCGCTGACCGCCGTGGCGATCTGCCGAAATTCCTTGTGACGCAAATCGCCGGCCGCGAACACGCCGGGCACGTTGGTTTGCAGGTGTTCGTCGGTGAGCAGGAAGCCGTCCTCGGCGCAGGCGACCGCGTCTTTGATCCAGTGATTGTTGGGCACCAGGCCGATGAAGACGAAGAACCCGTCGACGTTGAAGGTCAAGTCCTCGCCGGTTTTCTTGTTGTGCACGTCGAGCGCCTTGACGCCCAACTCGTCGCCGACCACGCGCTTGACGATCGTATCCCACACCACTTCGACGTTGGGCGTGGCGATCAGACGATCGGCGAGGATTTTGTCGGCGCGCAGTTGGTCGCGCCGATGGAACACGTACACCTTGTCGGCGAACCGCGCGACGAACATCGCTTCCTGCGCCGCGCTGTTGCCGCCGCCGACTACGCCGGCGACCTTGCCGCGATACAGCGGGCCGTCGCAGGTGCCGCAGATCGACACGCCGCGCCCGAAGTACTCATGTTCGCCGGGAATGCCCAGCAGGCGATGGTCGGTGCCCGACGCGGCGATGATCGTACGCGCCTGGACTTCTCCGTTATCGGTGTGCAGGATTTTCGCGTCGCCGTCGACGACCAGCTTGTGCACTTCGCCGTAGTCGAAGCGCGCGCCGAAGCGCTCGGCCTGCTGGTGCATTTTCATGGCCAACTCGGCTCCGTTTACGCCCTCTTCGTACCCGGGATAATTTTCGATCAGGTCGGTGGTCGCCATCATGCCGCCGGGTTGCAATTTTTCGAAAACCAGAAC
>CALBTQ010000254.1 GCA_937967875.1 uncultured Pseudomonadota bacterium | reverse complement strand
GCGCCGTCGGTTTTGACACGCGCGTAGGTCCAGCCGACGCAGCAGGGCAGCGAGTCGACCATGTCCGCGTCGTAGGCGCCGGTTTCGGCGGGCGTGGAGATGCGCCGCAGGAACGCGCCGTAACCGAGGAAGCTGGTGAACTCGACCTTGACCACGTAACGCTCTTTGTCGATTTCGCACTTGGGATTGAGTGGGCAATTGGCGCACTCGCGCATGGGATAGAAAAAGAGCATCGCGTTTTCGACCTGGTTGTCCTCGCGCACGTCCAGCCGCCATTCCTTGCGCGGGCACAGCACGTCGAAGCGCGTAATGTCGTCGAGCTCGTACTTGAAGCCCTTGGGCAGAATCGACCGCTTGACGAACCGTGCGAACTCTTTTTTCTCCAGTTCGCCCGGCGCGCTCCGGCCCTGCGTTGGATCGAGCTCGAGGTAATCGTCGCGTTGCGGTAAAGCGCGCAACTGTTCGGCGACGTGCCGACGGTCGTCGTCGGTCAGCGCCAGTTCGTCGGTGTAGCCGGGCACCGTGTCGATCGGCGTGAACTCGATGTACTCGGCCAGCGACTCGACGGCGAAAGTCACCATTGCGTCGAGGTCGCCGGCGTTGCGGTGGTTGACCACGTGGTAGATTTTCACTTGCGGATAATAGGTGCGCCGCTCGCGTTTGATTTGATGCAACAACCGCAGGGTGTTTTGCAGCTTGAGCAGCGTTTTGCCCTTCTGGTTGGGGTGCGTCGCCTCGTAGATTTTCGGCGTGCCCGCCCAAACGCTGACGGTCAGATGATCGACGCCCAACTCGACGATGCGCCGGCAGATCGATTCGGTCAGCAGCGTGCCGTTGGTGATCACCGTGCACTCCAGCCCGTGCGCCT
Source organism: uncultured Pseudomonadota bacterium (assembly GCA_937967875.1). Classification (GTDB taxonomy): domain Bacteria; phylum Lernaellota; class Lernaellaia; order Lernaellales; family Lernaellaceae; genus CALBTQ01. Next base: position 3,280 of record CALBTQ010000254.1, on the reverse strand, counting down.
TGATGCGCTCGATGACCTGGAGCGCGTCGGGGTGGCAGAAGGGCTCGCCCGCGCCGGACAGTTGCACCTTTTTCGCGCCGAGCGCGGCCGCGTCGTCGATCAGTCTGATGAGCAGCTCGAGCGGCAGGCGGCGCTTTTTTTCTTCGCCGGTGAATTGCTTGTCGCGCATCAGCGGCGAATGGTTCCAGCAACCGATGCAGTTGAGGTTGCAGAAATTGGTCAGGTCGATTTCCAGCAGTTCGGGCCCGGCGAACACGCGCGCGCCGTCGAGCACGCCGGCCAATGCGAGGCGGGCGGCAATGAACTCCGCGTCGATTTCGTCGCCCGCGCCTTCTTCATCGACCGGTTGCGCGCCGGCCATGTCGCCCGCTTCGACGGTGTCGGTTTCGAAGCTGCGCAGATCGTTGATCTCGTCGATCAGCATTTTCATGCGCAGTTCCATCGACAGCGATTCGTCGCCGATCGACGCGGCCAGGTCGTTTTGCTTGCCTTCGGTGAGGTTGGTTTCGCGCACCTCGATCGACAAATCCTTGCACAGCGCGAGCAGCTCGCGGATGCGCCCGTTGCGCACCGCCGGCGTGTTCGTGCCGTCGACCGAGCGCCACAGGTAATGGTAATCTCGCTCGGGCAGCTCGATGCCGAACTGCGCGGCGTGCAGGTGCACCATGGTGCCGGTGATTACGTGCATCGAGTTGATCGACTTGATCTGGTCGATCCACTCGGCGTTGGCGCGCACGAAATCCATCGTCTTTTGCCACTCGGCGTCGGTCTCGCCGGGGAAGCCCACGATGATGAATAGGCACGTTTTGATGCCCGCTTCATGGCTGCGGCGGACGACGCGCGCGGCTTCTTCCGGTTTGAAGAAGCGCCGCTTGTTCATTGCCTTGAGCACGATTTCCGAGCCCGATTCGAGGCCCCATTGCAATTCGTAGCAGCCGGCGCGCGCGAGCTTTTCCATCAGCGGACCGTCCATCGCGGGCAAGGGGATGCCTTCGCCGTTGAAGCGGATCGGTAGTTGCGCGGCGATAATTTTGTCGCACAGTTCTTCGAGCACCTCGGGGCAACCGTTGATCAGGTTGTCGCTGATGGTGAAGTTGTCGATGCGGTTGACGCGGTAGTGATACTCGAGCTCGGTGAAAATGTGCGCGGCGCTGCGCGTGCGGTAATCGCCGCTGATCTGCTTGCCCTTGCAGTAGGTGCAACTGCCGATGCAGCCGCGGCTCCATTCGAGAATCAGTGAGTCGCCGGGGTAGATGTCCAGATCGAATTCCTCGTAGCGCGGATGCGGCACGCTGTCCAGATCCATGATCGGCGCGCGTTCGACCAATCGGCATTCGCGGTTTTCGTCGAGCACCAGCAGGCCGGGAATGCCCGCCAGGTCTTTGCCTTCGCGCACGCGCAAGGCCGTTTCCAGCAGCGTTTCCTCGCCTTCGCCGACGCAATACCCGTCGATGAGATCGCCCGCCTGGTCGATGAAAATCTGGCGGTACTCGGGCGTGAAGCAGGCCGGTCCGCCGAGGATGATCTTCGCTTCGCGGTTGTGTTTGCGGAAGCCCTTGATCACCTCGATGGTGATGCGCTCCTTCGGATCGACGACGCTGAAGCCCAGCAGTTTGGGCTTGCGTTCGACCAGTTCCTTGATCGCCGCGTCGATCTGCCCGCGCAGGCTGTGGGCGACGACCTGGTAGGTTTTTTCGTTCGACCAGAAGTTCTTGTTTTCGACGTGCCAGAGCATGCGGTAGATGTCGTGGACGTCGTGATAGAACTTGATGTTGAAGTCGATGACCTCGGTTTGCAGGCCGTGCGCGCGCAGATAGGTCGACAGGTAGGCCAGGCCGACCGGCGGATTTTCGAAGCCCCACGGCGGCATGGTGACCAGCACGGCGTCGGGTGCGGGCCGGATTTTTTTATGCAGACGTTGGCGGATCTGCTCTTCGATTTTCCGCAACGGATCGTGCGGCGGCACAAAAAAATCGTAGTTGAATTTGATATCGAGCCCGGCGACGAAAACGGCCAGTTCCTTGGCGCGCGTTTCGCGCCAGGAGAAGTTGTTGTAGTTCTCGAACGACCAGGTGCGAAAGTGCGAGCCCTCGGGCAGCAACACGTGGTAATTCGCGCAGTGCGTTTCCAGCGCCGCGTTCGGGTAGACGTAGCAGGGCGTGATCTCGTCGACGAAATCGATGATCGCCGCTTCGTCGCGCAGCGTGCGCACGGTGGCGTGAAAATCGTCGTCGGTTTCGCCGGGAAAACCCACCAACAGATTGATGTGCGTTTCGATGCCGGCCTGTTTGGCGGCGCGCAGATTTTCAATCGCCTCGCCGGCGGTGTATTCCTTGTTCATCCGTCGCAGCAGCGCATCGGAAAAACTCTCCACGCCGAAACGCAGCAGGAAGCAACCGGCGCGGGCCATGAGTGCGAACAGCTCGGGCGTCAGATCGGCGCGTGGCGCGATCTGCGCGAACCAGCGGAAAGAGCGACCGTCGGCAATGATCAAGTCGCACAACTCGCTCAGCACTTGTAAATCGCCGTCGATCACCGGGTCGGTGAACTGAAAAGCGGAGACGTCCCAGGTGTCGCGGTGGCGACGCATTTCCGCGAAAACGGTTTTCGCCGAGCGCGTGCGGAACACGCCTTCGGTCGGTTGTTCCTGGCAGAAGGCGCAGCGGTATGCGCAGCCGCGGCTCAAACGCAGCGGCAGCAGCGGGCTTTCGTATTGCGCCGGCGAAAAATCCTCGTAGGTCGGAACGCCCAGTTCGTCCAGTTCGCGGATCGGTTCGCGCGCGAGGTACTGCGGTTCGCCGCGATCGTTCACCCAATGCGCGCCGCGCAGATGCGTGGCCGGTTGCAGCCCTTGCAAGCGACGCAGCAGATCGGCCAGCGTTTCCTCCAGCTCGCCCTCAATGGCGAAATCGCAGATCGGCTCCGGGAACAACTTACGCTCGGGCTCGATGGCCACGCGGTCGCCGCCGATGATCAGCTTGCGGTCGGGCGTGAGCTTGCGCAACTCGGTGAGCACCGCCTGGGTGATCAGCAGGTTGCCCTGCGACAGATGGAAATAAATCTGATGGCAGTTGATCGCGGCGATTTGCCGGGCCATCTGCGCGGTGTCCAGACCCAGGCGCGCCAGCGTGTCGGGCAGGCGCTCGGGCGCGGTCCACTCGTGATAGAAGGGCAAGCGCCACAAGTGTTTGTTGTCGGCGGGCGCCTCGTTGTAGGTCTGAATGTTCAGGTCGAGCCCCTGCACTTTGAAGCCGCGCCGGCGTAGATGCGACGCCGCCGA
>CALBTQ010000253.1 GCA_937967875.1 uncultured Pseudomonadota bacterium | reverse complement strand
GATGTTCGAATTCGATGATCAGCACTAACTTGCGTTTCACGCTTGCTCCGCCTTAACCCCAAAACAACATGATACGGCCATTACGACCGTGAGCAAAGCATTAATAATACTCGCGGTAATAGGTCACACCGCCGTGCGATACTTTCTTTATTTTGTTGGCTTGCACCAGTTTGTCCAGCACGTCCTGCGCGACGTCGCGATGCATGCCCAGGCCCTCGACCAGATCGCCCACGGTGATGCCCCGCCGTTTGACGAGCTCGACCACATCCTCTTCCAGATTGGTCTTGCCGTGGCGCTTGTCCTTGTGCGCGGCCACGCCGATCACCGTCGCCTTGGGGCCGAAGATGCCCGCGATGCGCTGCATTTCCTGCTCGTCGAGCGGCAGGGCGTCGGATTCGGCCGGGGGCCGGGTCACCGTATTGAGATGAACGCGGTGCGGGTCGATCTGCGTCAGCGCCTCGTTGATGCGCATCAGTTCGTCCACGTCGTCGTTCACGCCCTTGACCAGCAGCACCTCGACCCAGATTTCGCCTTTGAACTCACGCCGGAACTGCGTCATCCCTTTAATGATGTTGTCGATGCGCAACGAGGGGTGCGGGCGGTTGATCTTCGCGAAAATCTCGGGCGTCACTGCGTCGAGGCTGGGCACGACCAGATCGGCGGTCGCCAGATCCTTGCGCACGTCGGGCCGGTCCATCAGCGTGCCGTTGGTGATCACCGCCACCGGCGTGCGCGTGCGCGCTTTGATGCGCTGAATGATCTGCCCCAGTTTTTTGTGCAGCGTCGGTTCGCCCGAACCGGAAAATGTGATGAAGTGAATGTCCTTCATCGGCAGCGTGGCGTCGATTTCCTTGAGGATGCCCGCGGTCGGGATGTACTCGCGCCGGTCGATCGTCTGTTTGACCGTGCGTCCGGCCTGGCAGTAGACGCAGTCGAGCGTGCAGGTTTTTTCGCCGGGCGGGACCACGTCCACGCCCAGGCTGTACCCGAGTCGACGGCTGACCACCGGACCGAAAATGACGGACATCGGCACGCTCCTTTTCCACTCCCCATTTGGCGCGGGGGTCAAAGGATAGACAGCGCGGCGGACGATGTCAGATACGGCGGCCGGCGGCGTAAAACCGGCGGGAACGCGAAAAACGGGGCGCGAGCCGCCGACGATTCTTTCATGAAAAATATGTTGTGTTTCCCGCTCGGTGTGCTAAAGTGAAGGCGACATGGAGGTTGGCTGCCGGCGGGGGACAATGTCGGCCGCGAGCGCAAGCTCCTCGTGAGCTGCGAGCATAGGAGATGCGATGATGCACAAATTTTCCACTCTTTTCCTGATCCTCTTATCGGTCGTATTGATCTTCGCGCTGACGGTCGTGATGATCGGCGCTTGCGACGACGACGATGACGACGACGAGGACGACGACGGCGACGACGACACCTGGGTCGACGACGACACGTCGGGCGACGACGACACCTCGGTCGACGACGACACCTCGGTCGACGACGACACGTCGGTCGACGACGACACCGGCGACGACGACGCCCCGGTGCTCAGCGCCGGCGGCTGGGACCCGGCCACGACCACCCTGGGCGACTTCACCGGCTACGATGAGCAGATGTACTACAGCGCATTGTTCTGGAGCGTGTGCGATCCGGACAACGATCTGCTGCCCGACGGCGAAGTGTACATCTACCAGGCCGGGACGAGCAGTCCGTTCCTCGACGGCGACGTGATCTGGGCCGATCTGAACAACCCGCCCGACAGCGATCTGGGCAACGTCGGCGACTGCGACAATCCGGTGCAGACCGGCATCAACGTCCTGTTCGCGCCGGCGAGCGATCCGGGCACGCCGGGCACCTACTGCTGCGACATCGAGGCGACCGACAACGCGGGCAACTTCAGCAACAAGCTGACCAACCTGTGCGTGACCCACGCGCCGTAACCAAGATTCTCCCGGCCCTCCTGGCGGGGGGCCGGGAACTTGATAAGTATAAGTTACAAGTTATTAGTTATAAGTTGGCGGAGGGAACGCCAAAGCCCCTCCTGGCCTAATCAGCAAATTCAAAGGGCTCATCGCCCCGAAAGTGCGTTGTGGTGAATGTATACCCTTCCGCGTTGCAGGGGCCGAACGTAAAGGTGACCTGCGGATCGTCGGTCAGGCTTTTATCCCACACCAGCAGGGCTTCCAGGTTTTCGACGTATCGGCCGGAGCCGGGAGGGGTGTTGGTGTTTTGAAATTCCAACTCCTGAGCGATCTTGGCGCTATAGCCCGCCATTTGCGCCGATTGGTTGTAGGCTTGGGAACGGAACGACACGAAACTCGGAATCGCGACCGCCGCCATGATCCCGATGATAAACGGCAGCATGGCGATCTGAATCCAACCGATGATGATGCCGGCCATGGCCAGACCGCGGCCCTGGTACAATTCCGGATTGCCGTCGATCTGCCGGCGCGCCTTGTAGCCGAGCACCAGGCCGACGATTCCCAGAACGAAGCAGGCGAGGATGCCCACGATGCTGAAGATCAGCGACAGAACGGCCATGGTCGGGGTCGTTTTTTGGACGCCCGGCGCGTAAGCCGTCGACGAAGCGGAACGGCCGCCGGGCGCAATGGGCGCGGCGGAGGGCGGACCGGCCGGCGGCGTCGCGGCGAGGATTTCCCCGGCGGCGCGCCAGTTGCCGGCGGCGTGATCGTAGACCCACGTGGCCGCATTGATTCGTCCCGCCTGCATCATCGCCTGCAAGGTCGGCAGGTCGTTGACCGGGTAATCCTGTTCGCCGATGCGCACCGTATACATTATTCCCTCCCCAGGTCGCGGTGATTTTAAAGTAAAAAGTGTTTGGATTTTATCGTGGGTCGTCATTGGCCACCAGCGATTTATTGCGTTGCGAAAATCGGGGCGCATCCGCTTGGCAATATTTAATTCGTGGATAAGCGGACGCTGACGATCAACGTCAAGCCGATCATCGCGGGCGATGTGTATTCGTCTATCGACCTGCGGCAACACAAACTCGCTAGCCGGTGAGCTTCCGACAATAATGAAAATCAACAAAACCAGCTTCCCGCCTTCATTGACAGCCTTTCGGGCGTGCATCACAATAACATCGACGCGCGAAGGAGGGTGCGGGATGTTTCCAATGCGATGGTCGATGATCGCGGCGGCGCTGTGTCTGGCGCTGGCGCTGTTGGTGTGCGGTTGCGGCGGCGAGGGCGACGACGAGACGACGGTGCGTCCGGACGACGACGATGACGACACCTACGTGCCGCCGGACGACGACGATGACGACACCGGCGACGATGACGACACGCTCGACGACGATACCGGCGACGACGATACGCTCGACGACGATACGCTCGACGACGACACGATCGACGACGATACCGGCGATGACGACACGACCGACGACGACACCGGCGACGACGACACCGTGCCGCTGCCGGCGGGGATGATCGTCACCGATCATGTCGAGGGCTACACCGACCTGCAATTGGACGGCGAAGGACGTCCGCACCTGGTCTACAAAGAGAAAAACGGCGGGCTGTGGTACGGGCGATGGACCGGCGCCGAGTGGGAACTGGAGGAAGTCGACGGCTCCACCAGCAAGGCCGGTTGGTACGCGGCCATCGTGCTGGACGGCGACGACGCGCCCCACATCGCCTACCAGGAAGGCCGCGACAAGAAACTCAAGTTCGCCACGCCCGACGCCGACGGCTGGAGCGTGGTCGTGGTCGACGAATCCGCCGAGGTGGGTTCGTGGTGCGACATCGCCCTGTCGCCGACGACCGGCTATCCGCTGATCAGCTACTACGACGAAACCAACGGCGATTTGAAAGTCGCCGCCTTCGACGGCGCCGCCTGGGCAAGCGAAACGGTCGATAGCGCCACCGATTGCGGCGCGTTTACCGCGCTGGATTTTGCGAGCGACGGCACGGCGTGGATCGCCTACTACGACGCCGAACTGCGCTCGCTGAAGGTCGCTTCGGGCGAACCGGGCGACTGGACGGTGGCGACGGTCGACGCGGCGACCGGTGAGGACGAGGACCGGGGACGCTGGACCTCGCTGGCGGTCGACGCCCTCGACAACGTGCATGTGGCCTACCAGGACGCCGAGATCGGAAGAGCGTCGTGTAGGGAAAGAGTGTAGATCTCGGTGG
>CALBTQ010000252.1 GCA_937967875.1 uncultured Pseudomonadota bacterium | reverse complement strand
ATCGTATTCGGTGACTGGAGTTCAGACGTGTGCTCTTCCGATCTGGCTGCTCCATCGGCAAAGCCCATATCTGTTCGAGTGTGCGCGCCGTTGCGCCGCGATGCGTTTCGAGCGTGCGCCGTCCCGCCTCCCCCATGCGCCGGCGTAGATCCTCGTCGGTCAGCAGTTCGCGCAGTTTCGCGATCAACGCCGGACCGTCGGCGACCTCGGCGATGCCGCCGGTCGCGCGCAGGGCCTGGACCTCGGCGACAAAATTGGGCGTCAGCGGCCCGGCGAGCACGGGCACGCCCCAGACGGCGGGTTCGAGCACGTTGTGCCCGCCCACCGGCGCGAAGGAACCGCCGACGAACGCAGCCTGTCCCAAGCCGAACGCCCAACCAAGTTCGCCGATGCGGTCGATCAACAGCACGTCGGATTCACGCGCCGTCGCGGCGGTGGCTTGCGAACGCAGCACGACGCAACACCCGGCGGCGGTCAGATCGTCGAGCGCCTGCCCCGCCCGCTTGACGTGCCGGGGCGCGACGATCGCCGCTAAGTCGGGAAATTCATTGCGCAACGCGACCAGCGCTGCGCCGATCGTGCGCTCCTCGTCCTCGTGCGTGGAGCCGGCGACGATCACCGGCCGGTCGGCGCAAAACGCGTTGTACAGCGCCGCCACGTCGTCGGGAGGCGTTGCGCCCGGCGAAAGATCGAACTTCAAACTGCCGGTGACGATCGTCTTGTCGGCGGACGCGCCCAGTTGCACGAAGCGTTGCTGGAACTGCTCGGTCTGCACGCACAGCAGGTCGAAGCGGGCGAGCGTCGGGCGCACGGCGAATTTCAGCCATCGATAACGCGGGAAGCTGCGGTCGGAAAGTCGCCCGTTGACCATCACCAACCGTGCGCCGTTGTCGGCGGCGATGCGCAGGGTCAGCGGCCACAGTTCGGTTTCCAGCAACAGCAGCAGGCGCGGCCGTAAACGCGTCACCCATCGCACGGCGCAGTTGAGGCAATCCAGCGGCGCGAGGGTGATCGTCGCCTTGCCGGCGAACAATTCGCGCGCGCGGCGCAGGCCGCTGGGCGTGTAGGTCGCCACGACCACCGGCGCTTCGTTCGCCTCGATCAACCGGGCGATCAGCCGTTGCGCCGTGTTGACCTCGCCGACCGACGCGCACCATACGACAATCGGCCGGTCGGCCGCCAACACCGGTACACGCCCGAAGCGCGCCATCGCGTTGTCCCACCAGTCGCGCTTGAAAATGCCGCCGACGGCGATGACCGCGATCGCCGGCGGAAAGGCGATCAGACCCAGTAGAATGTAGACGGCCAAAAACAACATACGCTCAGTCGCCCTTATGTTTGCGGCGTTCCATGCGTTCGATCTGATGCCCGATTGGATCTTCGAAGTAGCTCTCCAGCGGCCCTTCCCAGCGCATGTTTTGCGCCAGATAAACGCGCACCCGCCGCGCCGGCGCATCGCCGCGCTGATGCGCATACGGCGCGAGTTCGGTCACCGCGGCAAAATGCCGCTGCAGCTTGCCGGGCATCGTCTGCTCATCGACGTACAACACGTCACGGCCGATCAACTGCGACCAATCGTTGTCCAGCGTGAACTGGCTGCCTCGATGCGCGAAGTCGGCCGTGTACACCGGCGGGCGATCAGTCAGATGATAAACCAATTCGCTCGCCGTTTGATAGCGCTTGGTCATCAACACCGCCTGTGGATACTTTTCGCGCAGCACGGTCACGTGCTCGGCCAGACCGTCGTAGCCGTAAAACTGAGCGGTAATGTCGGTCTTGATCGCCACCAACGGTTGAAAAACGTGCACGTGCAAGACGATCGTCGGCAGCAGCACGGTCAACGCGACGGCGACGAGCCAACGCGGCGCGTACGAGCGTCCGGCGGCGATGCGACGCATGATCCAATCGACCGCCAGCGGCGTCAGCGCGAGCCATGCGACGGCCGGCCAATTCGCCTGGATCTTCGCGCGGAACGCGTTGACCGCGAAATATGACAACATCGTCAACGCGGGCACGGCCAAAAGCAGACGCTTGCCTTCGTCGTCGCGCCGCTGCCGCCAGGCGGCGATCGCGGCGATGAAACCGACGACGGCAAGCACGGGGGTGATCACGCCGAGTTGTCCTCCGATAAAATCGAAAAGAGAAGCCAGCCGCATCGCCCCGACCACGGCCGGAGCGAAGGCGAGCTTGCTCACCGCGCGTTGGGCGATCCAGTCGTGTTTCATATTCCACAACACGACCGGCGCGAAGAGCACGGCGGTCGCCAGCGCGCCCAGGTACGGCCACGGCGTGCGCAAGTGCATGCGGCCGCGCGGCTGCGTCAGCAAGGCCGGAAAAAAGCCGAAGGCGACGATGACCATGCTGAACTTCGCGTAGAGACCCAGGGCGAACAGCACGCCCAATAGCGGCCACAGACGCGGACGATCGTCCAGCACGATTTTCGCGAACAGCCACCACGCGCCGGCGGCGATCGCCAGCAGCAGGCTGTCGTGTAAAATCAACACCGATCCCGCCGCGAACAACGGCGTGATCTGCAAAAGCAGCACACCGAGCGCGGCGGCGGTTTCGTCCAGCACGCGCCGCAACAGGCCGTAGGTCAGCAGCGACGCGACCAGCGCCAGAAACACGGCCAGCGCGCGCAACGACAAACGCGAAGCGCCGAACGCCCGGTCCCACAGCCAGTGCGCCCAGGCGATGCCGCCGGGTTGATCCCAGTAACACCAGTCGGGTTGCAACGACCACGTCCAGTAATACGCCTCGTCGGGAATGACGCCCACCTGTGCGCCCAGCGCCAGGCGCAGCACGGAAAACAGCAGCAGAATCAAAAGCAGGCTGGCGAGCGGGCGGCGCACCGTCGGCTACTCGTCCCGGAACTGCATTTTGTACAGCCGGGCGTATTCGCCGTCATGCGCGATCAATTCCTCGTGACGGCCGTCCTCGACGATCACCCCGTCTCTGAGCACCAAAATGCGGTCAGCGCGACGGATGGTCGAGAGGCGATGTGCGATGACGAAGGTCGTGCGCCCGGCCATCAGGTTTTCCAGCGCCTCCTGCACTTCGGCTTCCGCCTCGGTGTCCAGACTGCTGGTCGCCTCGTCGAGAATCAGGATCGGCGCGTTCTTGAACAGCGCCCGCGCGATGGCCAGACGCTGCCGCTGCCCACCGGACAACTTCACGCCCAGTTCGCCGATTTGCGTGTCGTACTTCTTGGGCGTGTGCTCGATGAACTCGTGCGCGTTGGCGCGCTTGGCGGCCTCGACGATCTTCTCCATCGTCGCGTCGGCCTGCCCGTAGGCGATGTTGTTGCGGATCGAGTCGGCGAACAGAAAGGTATCCTGCGTGACCATGGCGATCTGCGAACGCAGGCTGCGGATCGTCGCCTGCGCAATATCGCGGTCGTCGATCAGAATGCGTCCGCCGACCGGATCGTAAAAACGCGGGATGAGGTTGATCAGCGTCGTTTTGCCCGAACCGCTGGAACCGACGAAGGCGATCATCTGGCCCACGTGCGATTGAAAATCGATGCCCTTGAGCACCTCGCCGTCGGCGTCGTTGTAGGCGAAATGCACGTTCTCGAAGGTCACCGTGTCGCGCAGCGCCGGCAGCTCGACCGCGTCGGGGCAATCGCGCACGCTCGGAGGCGTATCGAAGACCTCGAACACGCGCGCCGCCGCGGCCAGCGCGCTCTGGAACGCCGCGTTCATTTTATTCACGCGCTTGAGCGGCTCGTACATCAGGCCCAGCGAGGCCATGAAACTGAAGAACTTGCCGGTGGTCAGGCCGCCCTGAATGACCAGTGAACCGCCGTACAAAATCACCACCGCCGCGGCCAGCGCGCCGAGCACCTCGATGACCGGACTGGACAGTTCGTCCCACTTCGAGCGCTTCACGTTGGCGTCGTAGACCTTCCGGTTTTCGACCTGGAAGCGCGTGCGCTCGTAATCCTCCATGCCGAAGGCCTTGATCACGCGGATGCCGGTGAAGTTCTCCTTGAGGATGCCGGTGAGCTCGCCCATGCGCTCCTGCCCGCGCTTGGTGTATTTGCGGATTTTCTTGCCGAAGCGGACGATCGGATACGCTGTGGCGGGGAACAGCACCAGAATGATCAGCGCCAATTGCCACCATTGATAAAACGCAAGCACCGCGAGGCTGATGAGCGTGATCGGCTCGCGAAACAGGTTGGTGATCGACGGCACGGCGCGTTCCATCATGTTCACGTCGTTGGTGATGCGGCTCATCATCACGCCGGTGTTGGTGTCCGAATAATAATCGATCGACAGGTCCTGGAAATGATCGTAGAGCTGGTTGCGCAGCAGGCGGATGACGCGCTGCCCGACGACCAGCAGAATGTAATTTTGCGCGAAACGGAACAGACCCTTGAGAATGTAGATGAGCACCACCGCGATGGGAATCAGCTTGAGCCAGAACATCGCGACGTCCTTGTCCGCCTCGGTGAACACCTTGTCCATGGCCGGTTGCACGAGGTAGGCGGTGGCCGCCGTGGTCGCGGCGACCAGCAGCGCGCAAACGAACGCTAGGCCGACCCAGAAGGCGTAGGGCTTGAAGTAAATCAGGAAGCGCTTGAACTCGGCCCAATCCTGCGTGTGCCAGAACTTCAGTTTTTCGGTCCACTTCGCCATATCGATCTTCAATCCTTTCGCCGCGCCGCCAGCGCCAAGACGCGCCCGGCCACGGCCTTGCTCACCTCGCCGCCGTCCAGCGTGCGCCACAGTTCGTCGCAGGCGGCCAGCGCCCGCGCCCGGCCCTCGTCGCCCAACAGGGTTTGCAAATGTCCCGCGACGATCGCCGGCGAGCACTCCCGTTGAATCAACTCGGCGAACGCCGCCCGCCCCAGGATGATATTCGGTAAACCGATCATGTCAACTTTGATCAGCCAACGGGCGAGCAGGACGTTCAGCGCGTTGCTGCGATAGCAGATGACGTGCGGCAACCGGGCCAGGGCCGCTTCGAGCGTCGCGGTGCCGCTGGTGATCGCTCCGGCGTCGGCGCAGAAAAGCAGCTCGAAAAAACGCCCGCGCACATACACCGGCGCGATGCCCGCCGCCGCGAAATAAGGCGCGAGGCGTTCGGGCGTCACCGCCGGGGCCAGCGGCACGACGAACTGCACATCGTCGCGCTGCTTGGCCAGCAAACGACCGGCGCCCGCCAGCGCGGCAGTGTTGTGTTTGATTTCATGCCCGCGGCTGCCCGGCGCGAGCACGACGATCTTTTTATCCGCCGCCAGCCCGAACTGGGCGCGCAAGTCTGCGCGGTCGATTTCATGCGCGGGCAGCGTTTCGAGAATCGGGTGCCCGATGAAGGAACAAGCCAGACCTTGTTTTTCGTAAAACTCGCGCTCGAAGGGCAGCGCGACGACCATGTGGTCGATGCGGTCGGCGATCACCCGCACGCGCCCGGTGCGCCAGGCCCAAATCTGCGGGCTGATGTAATACAACACCGGGATGCCCAACGCCTTGGCCTGGTTGGCCAGCGCCAGGTTGAAGTCCGGCAGGTCGAGGCAGACCAGAATATCGGGGCGGCGCGTCTTGAGCGTGCGCAGCGCGGCCAGGTAGGTGCGGCGCAATTTGCGCAGGCCGCTGAGCACGCCGGTGAAGCCGACAATGGCGATATCCTCGGCGCGGCCGACCGCTTCCAATCCTGCCGCCAGCGCCTGCTCGCCGCCGATGCCGACGAATCGCGCGCCCGGCGTAGTTTCGCGCAAAGCCCGCATCAGATTCGCCGCATAGGTGTCGGCGCTGGTCTCGCCGGCGACGAACATGATCAGCGGCTCGCCCGGCGACGAGACCGACGGCGCGAAACTTTTCGGTCTCGTCAAACCCATGCCCGTGTACTTGCGGATCGCCGCGAGAAACGCCCAGGAACACGCAATGCCCAACAGCGCGCCGGTCAGAATGTCGAGGGGGAAATGCACGCCGACGTACACGCGGCTGAGCGCCACCAACGCGGCGAGCGGCACGACCGTCAGCCACAGCCACCAGCGACGGTAGGCATACAGCAGCGCCGTGGCCGTGCCGAACGCACCGGCCGCGTGGCCGCTGGGGAACGAGCGCGAGCCGAGCTTCACGCCGATGATGTGCAGCGACTGCGCCGAGTCGGTCAGCGGAATGGTCAGCTTGTCGATCCAGCCGAGGACCTGCGTTTTCACCGCCTGCGCGGCCAGTGCGCCGAAGGCGACGTCCTTCAACGGACGCGGGCGCGCGACAAAACTTTTAATGATTTGGACGAGCAAGCCGCTCAGCCCGACGGCCAGCGCGAGGTAAATCAGGTTACGCGGAAAATTTTTGCGGTCGCCCAGGTACAGGCCCAGCGCGCCCAGCAGCGTGAGCGACAGGCCGTGTCCGAGGTTGGTGATCAGACCGAAAAAGACGTCGAGCGCGGGGGATGACCAGCCGGCGTTGATCGCCAGAAAAATCGTTCGATCCAAACCGGCCAACGCATCCAACATCTCACCACTGCAACTTCCATTCGAAATAAACCTGTGCGGCGTCGTGCGCGTCCTTGCGGAAGTAATCGCCCGTCATGAACAAGTGACCGCCGTAGATGGCGAACAGGACGTTGGGCGAAAAGATGTAGTCGACGCGCGCGTCCATTTCCCAGCCGATTTCCGCGTCGTCGGTCACCGGATTGGGCTCGGTGGCGCGGATATAGCCGTAGCTGACGTAGTAGTGATGGTTCGCCTGGAAATTCAAGTCGAGGCCGAGGTTGGCGAAGACCGTATTTTCCACGCCGCCGCTGCCGTAGCCGTCGAACAATCCGCCCGGCACGCCCGCGCCGGGGGACAGATTTTCGTAGACCGAGAAGTAGCCGCGCTTGATGTACTCGTCCATCGTTTCTTCGCTGATGCCGAAGTCGTTGTCCGGCGCGAAGAAGCCTTCGTAGTCGACGGTGTCCGGATCGTCGCCGCTGCCGTAGCCCATGGTCAGCGCGACGGTGTCGACGTTGGTGATGCGGTAGTCGGTTTTCAACAAGGCCGCGCGACCGCGCCAATGCAGGTCTTCGGCGCCCCGGACGTCTTCGTTGGCGAACAGCGTGCCGAACTGCTGATCGTACTCGGCGTTGATCGTCACCGGCCCGAAGTCGCCGACGTAATTGGCGCCGACGTTCCACATCTGGCTTTCCTGTCCGGTGTATTCCTCCTGGGTGAAGGCGGGCAGCAGCCACATCGGGCTGCGCGGATCGGGCCGGTTCGGATACTGCGTGACCTTGAAGTCGTTGACCCAGCCGAACAGCGAGAGCTTCTGCTTGGGCGTGGGCGTCGCGTTGGCCCAGACGAAGAAGGTGTCCTCGTCGTCGTTCCACTTCATCTTCATTTCGTAGTTCTCGCCCTCGTACTGGCGCACGGCGCCGGCGGCGATTTCGAAATAGCGATGCTTGTAATAGGTGTACGCGCCGTCATGCTCGTTGCCCATAATCAGCCGGTTGCCCAGCTCGACGGGCATGCGGCCGAACACGAGGTACAACGGAATCGGGTAGATGTCCATACGCGTGTACAACTCGCGGAAGTACAACGCCTCCATGTCGAACTTCTGATCGCCGCGGCCGCCCATCACCGGAGCCTGGCTGCCCCAGACGATGTCGCCCAGTTGCATGCGGACGATCAAATCGGCGTAGTTGCCGAAATTGAAGATCGTGCGGAATTGGAAGCGCTGATCCCACCAGCCGTAGTCGTTGCTGAACGTCGACTTGGGATGATAGGCGTAGACGCGCTCGCCGGCGAAGTTCGTGTAGTTGTTGATCGTGTTGGCCTCGACCAGCGCGCGCGAACGGAACTCGCCGTGGAACGACACCGACCAGCCGTTGCTGAAGGTGATCGCGTCGCGATCGGCGTCCCAGGGCAGCAACGGCAGCACATCGTTCTGACCGGCCGCTTTTTTCTCGATCTCGGCCAACCGTTTTTCCAACTCAGCGATCTGCTTTTGCAGTTCCTCCGCGGACGGCTGATCGTCGTCGTTATCATCCTGATCGTCCGCCGCCCAAACCAGGGCGCACGAGGCCAGCAACACGCTCACCAACACCAACAGCGATAATCCTTGACGCCACATCTTCATACTCCGCAATCGCTTCAGATACCCATCAGTGTGATCCGATAACGCGCGGCGTAAGTGCGCACGCGTTGCGGTTCGATCATCAGACTCGTGCCCGCTTCGACCGCCAGGCAGGACGCGCCGGCGCGGCGCATGACCGCCAGCGTCTGCGTGCCCCAGGCCGGCACGTCGAAACGCGGATCCTGGTCGGGCCAGGCGACCTTGGCGACCACCGTGTTTTTGCCGGCGAGCTTGCCCGCGCGGCGGATGGTCGCGTCGGTGTGCTCGAAGGCCTCGACGGCCGCCACCGCGCCCTGCTTGACGACCACGGTCTGGCCGACGTGCTGGGCGGCGACGGCGCGCGCGACGGTCATGCCGCGCTCGATGTCCTGCCGCAGCGCCGCGTTGGGCTCGGGGCCGCCCAGGTGCCCGGCGGGCGTAACCAACTCGGGCAAGGTCGTCGTCTGGGCGACGATGGTGAAGCCGTGGGCTTCCATCTCGTCGGCCAGCACGCCGAACAGCGAATTATCCTTGCGATCCGGCAAGCGCATCAACATGGACATGGCCACTTCGTCGAATTTGATGTTCGCGAAGTTAAGCCCCTTCTCCACCTTGCCCAGGTAGAGCGGGGCGCGCACGCCGTGATCCTTCATGAACGCGATGATCGTGCCCACCTGCCCCAGGCTGAACGTGGCGCAGGCGACGCTGACCGATCCGAGCGTGTCCTGCCCGGTTTCGGCCAGTTGCGCCGACACGACCTCGCGGCCCGCCCGGCGCAGGGATTGGGTCGCCAGCAAAGGCAAGCGGCCCGCCCCGGCAACCAGGCCCAGCGGGGCAGCGTTCATTATTCGACCGCCTTGAGGCGTTCGAGCACTTCGAGCGAAACCTTGAGCGAGCGCAGTTCGTTTTCGACGCTGATCATCCGGTCGCCGTTGCCCTGCACGCAGTTGAGGAAATGCTGAATCTCGAACTTCAGCGGATTGCCCTTGTGCACGAACAGCCGCTCGACGATCGACTCCTGCCGATACTTGAGGGCCTCGTCGGCGACGGTGAGCGTGTAGCTGCTTTGCGAACTGCGATGAATATGTATTTCCTGGTAGGAATAATCCAGATGGATGTACGCGCCCTTCTGGTGGACCGTCAGGGTGCGGATCTTCTCCTCGCTGACGCGGCTGGCCAGGAAGGTGGCCAGCGTGCCGTTGGTGAAGGTGATCTGCACGGTGACCAGATCCTCGTAGTCGGACATGATCTTGCGGCCCTGCACGTCGAGCTTGGCGATCGGCTGATCGATCATGTTCAGCACGATGTCGATATCGTGGATGAGAATGTCGAGCACGACGCCCGCGTCGGTGATGCGGCCGGTCCACGGTCCGATGCGCTTGCTTTCGACGATGAAGGGATTGTCGACGATCTTCTTGACTTCCTGCACCGCACCGTTGAAGCGCTCGACGTGGCCGATGTGCAGCACGAGGTTGTTTTTCGCCGCGACGGCGAACAGTTCCTCGGCCTCGGCCATGGTCGGAGCGATCGGTTTTTCCAGCAGCACGTGAATGCCGTTTTCCAGAAATTCCTTGGCCACCGGATAATGCAGCGCGGTGGGCACGGCGACGCTGACCACGTCGACCTTGCCGAACAGGTCGCGATGATCGCTGAAGTACGGCAGGCCGAACGGTTCGGTCACCTGTTTGGCGCGTTCGACGTTGACATCGGACACGCCGACGATATCCACGTTGAGCAGTTCGCTGTATGCGCCGACGTGGTAGCGGCCCATGTGGCCCACGCCCACGATGCCCGCGCGCAAGGTGTTGGACTCACTCACCGTTCTTCCTCCTCGCCATGGCGATGCCGCGTTTGGTCCCTTCGATGAACGTGAGGAACATCTGCACCGCCGGGCTTTCGGCCACTTCGGCCTTGATCGCCGCGACGGCGTTTTCCACCGTCAGTTGCCGTGTGAAGAGAATCTGCCACGCCTGCTGCACCAACAGGCGGTGCTCCTCCGGAATGCCCGCGCGCTGCATGCCGATCGAATTCAGGCCGACCGGCCGCGCCGGCACCCCCACCGCGGTGGTGAACGGCACGATGTCCTGCGAGGTCAGCGCGCCCGCGCCGAGCATCGCAGGCGTGGCCACGCGTAAGCCCTCTTGGGTGCCCGCATAAGCCGCCATGAC
This sequence comes from uncultured Pseudomonadota bacterium, assembly GCA_937967875.1. Lineage (GTDB taxonomy): Bacteria > Lernaellota > Lernaellaia > Lernaellales > Lernaellaceae > CALBTQ01. Next base: position 2 of record CALBTQ010000252.1, on the reverse strand, counting down.
CG
>CALBTQ010000251.1 GCA_937967875.1 uncultured Pseudomonadota bacterium | reverse complement strand
AGATCGTATTCGGTGACTGGAGTTCAGACGTGTGCTCTTCCGATCTGCCACGTATGCGTAGATTGAAAAAAAACCGACGAAAGCCGTCAGGATCAGCCATTTGTCGCGCCCGGCGTTGCGCACGGCCAGCCCTGCCGCGGTCAGGACGAAGCCCGGCGCCGCCCGCCACCAGGGCAACGCGTCCGGCGGCGGAATGGCGATGCGCGCGGCATCGAACCGCCAGAAGAAAAAGTCGAACGTTTGAAAAAAGAACGGCTTCATTCGAAACCACTCGGGCCAGCCGATATTGCCGTCGTTGGAGCGCACGTGGAGCACGGTCATCATCTGGACGCCGTACACCGGGTCGGTCCACAACAGCGGATTGGACAGCACGAAAACGACTACAATGCTCGCCGGCAGCAACATGGCCGGATAGATCGCCGCTCGACCCAGAATCCAGATGCGCCGGCCGATCAGCAACAGCAGCAACGGCAGCAAACCGATCGCGAAAAGCTTGGTCGAAATCGCGCAACCGGCCGCCAAACCGGTGAGGATCCAGGGCGTGGTGCGCACCGGCCGTTGACGATCGGCATTGATCCACAAAGCGCCGTGCAACGTCAGCAGACAGAACAACAGCAGCGGAATTTCGGTCAACATCGAACGCGACACCAATCGAAACGCGGGGTGCCACAGCAGCAAAGCGGCGGCCGCGTACGCCGCCGGACGCGAGGCGGTCAGGCGCAGCACCAGGGCAAACAACAACATGATCGCCACGGCCGACATTAGACTCATCGTCAGGCGCATCACGACTTTTTTCTTTTCCACATCCGTCGCGATCAAACCGGCGAATTTCCCGACCGCGCCGACGATGAACACGCCCAGGCGCGGATTGTTCGCCCCATAATTCCAATATGGATCGGCCCAGAAGGAATTGCGGAAGTCATGCTCGACGAAAAGCAGATGAACCGCCTTTTGCCCGACCTCGACGAAGCCCCCCTCGTCCATGATCTGCAGCACCACGTCGCCCCGGTTCGGCGCCGCTCCGCACAGATTGATCAGCAGCAGCGCCAGCGGCAACAACAGCCAATCGCCACGCCGTGGCCAAGGCGAACGGGCCGGCGCGGACGAAGATCGGTTGCTCACGATCCAAGACTCCGTCGAATCATCAAACTTCCTCGCATGACCGGGGGCGACAGGCGATCAATATACCACAACGCCTTGGCGGTCCCAACGAAATCCTCCGGTCTCCGCCTGTTATGCGAATCAATTGATAATTTTTCCTTGACTTGCCCGAAAGGCGTACTTTAATGCGCTTATACCAATCACGGGAGGAGACACTATGACCATTATCAGGAATATGTTGCTATTAATGATAATGGTCGCCTTGACCGTGGGGGTGGGAATGATTGCATCCTGCTCCTGCGACGATGACGACGACGATGATGATGACGACGATGTCGAAGGCGACGACGACGACGACGATGACGACGACGATGACGACGACGATGACGATGACGACACCGGCGACGACGATGACGACGACAGTTGCGAAGGATACGATCTGACCATGGACGGCGAAACCGAAAGCCCGCAGGGGGCGCAGGCGTGGATCGCGTACCTGAACATCGACATCGCCACCGGTGATATGGAGGGGATGATCGATCCGGAAGACGAGGAAATCGACCCCTACGACGTCACCGGCTTCCGCAACGACGCGACCACCGGCTACCTTGAAGGGAGCTTCCCGACGCCCAGTTCGATTTCACCGGACATCTGCGAAGCCGAGACCATTTCCAACCACATCGACTTCGCCGTCGTGATGGGCGCGATGGCCGGCACCGTCATTTACTACTGCGGGGAAATCGACGAAGACAACTACCTGTTCACGCGCGACACGCTGGGCCAGGTGACCTGCGGCGACTTCGCCATGTGACACATTCTTACGCCGATAACGGAGCATCGATCGCCTTCGATCGATGCTCCTTTTTTTTATTGTCTTGCCCGGTCGACGACGACCGTCAGCGTCGGCCGCGCCAACGGGTGAGAAGGGTTTTGATCGGCCGCACCTGCGTCAGGTGCGCTAGGCCGAACGCGGCCAACGCGATCGCGCCCGCCGTCGAGCCCAACGCCAGTTTCGGTTTGTACCAACTCAACGTCAATGAGCCGGCGGTCAGGCCGACGACCACCGTGAAGCCGAGAAAGAAGGCCAACCACAATCCGCAATACGCTTTGCGGCATTGGCCCAGACCCAGCAGTGTCAGGATCAATCCCGGGATGCACCACAGCCATTCGCTTGCCGTTCCGATGTACCCCTCCTGCGGCAGACGAGCCGGGTAAAACCAGGTGAACGTTTGCCGCAGCAGCGGTTCGAAGTGCTCATAACTGAATACATGCGCGCCGACCTCGTGGCGCGAAACGTGCCCCGTGGACATTTGCCGGAGGCCGAACAGAGGATCCCACCACAACAGCGGATTGGTCGCGAAAAAGATCAGGAGGACGACGGCGAACATCGCCAGACCGTATCCCAACGCCCGCCGGCCCTTCGTCAGAAATTGGTGTATCACCAGATAGCCGCAGACCGCCGCCAAGCCCAGGGCGAAGAGCCTAGTCGCCACCGCCAGACCGGCGAAAACGGAGGCCCACAACCACCAGCGGGTCGAGCGGGCCTCGTCGTCCGACTCGGCCATCACGTGCACGGCAAAGGCGACGGTCAACAGAGAAAACAACATCATCAGCACATCGTTGAGCACCGAAACGTGCACCCAACGAAAAACCGGATGCAGGGCGAAGACCACGGCGCCGGCATAGGCCGGACCGGCCCCGACCATCATCGCCAGCGTGCGGAAAAAAACATAGATCGTCAGCAGGGCGATCGCCGCCGCAAACAGGCGAACGCGATATTCCAAACGCTCGGGATGGCGTTCGTCATAGGCCGCCCAAAAAACCAAACCGAAAACGTAAACGCCCACGCGCGGATTGGACGACCCCCAATAACTGGGATCCTCCCACCAGAGCGGGCCGGAAAAATCGCCCTGGGCGAATCCCCGCTCCAGCAGTTCCGCGCCGAAGGTGCCCATGGTGGACTCGTCGCCGAAATACAGGCTCATCGGCGCGTTGCGATACGACCAATAGCTGCTCCCCACGATCAGCGCGGCCGTCAGCAGGACAAGCAAATCGTAGCGGAAGCGATTTTTCCGCAGCACCATTTCCCGGCGGGCGTCGTCAGTCGGTGCGGGCAATGCTCTCTCCGTGCGTCACGCTGGGGCGGAATCGCAAAACGATAAGCGCACCCGGGGGCGATCGGGCTTATTGAAAGCCTTCATTCTCGTATTCCCCTCGGCAATGATTCCGGAAAATTTTATACAATATCGCCGGCGATTCTCCAAGAGAGATCGCCCGACCGGGGGGCCTCCGTGCGATTTGCCGATCCTCTATCCCGGACATAACGATTTTTCCGGCGTCAAAAAAGTCGGAATCGGTTATGATCGATAAACCTTTTTTTGGTGAAACGCTTGCGTATCGACGAGTCCGCCGCAACCCGCTTTTCCGTCTGGCCGTATGTGTTGGCGTGCGGCCTGTCGCTGTTCGTTTTTATCCTGCAGCAATCGTATGAAGGCCGCCTCTTCGCCGATCACGACTTGTATTACTCTTTCAGTTATTTCGAAAATATATCTCCCGCGGAAACGACGACGCGAAATCCCTTCGACATCGGCCATGACACGGTTCAATTTTGGCGTAATTGCCGGACGGCCGGCCGATTGCCCACCACGTTATTGTATTTGTCGGGCCGGTTGTGGCCGATGAACTTGCGTTCGTACCGCTTGTTCAATTTGCCGTTCTGGCTGCTGGCGATGATCGCGGCGTATTTTTTGGGGCGGCAACTCGCCGACCGGAGGGCCGGTTGGCTGTGCGCGACGCTGGCGGCGACTTTGCCGGTGTTTTCCGCCACC
>CALBTQ010000250.1 GCA_937967875.1 uncultured Pseudomonadota bacterium | reverse complement strand
TTCGCCCGGCGGCAGCAGCAACCGCGCCCGCTCGCCGATCCACCAGTAGCCCTGCGCGTCGCGCGGCCCGGCGACCTCCAGCCAGCGGTAGGGCTCGTTGGCGAACAGCGGCGTCACGTTGTCGGGCTCATGCTCGTCCACCCGCGCCAGCAACACCAGATGTCCGTTACTGTACCATCGCGCATATCGCTTGCCGGGCGGCGGCAGGAAATCCGCCTCGTGGTCGGGCGTGGTGATGATGAACTTCTCCGGGCGTCGGATCGGTTGCTTCGTCCGCCGGGGAACGATCATCGTTTCGTAGGAAGCGGGATCGTAATTGACGTCCCGAAAGATATACATTCCCCACCAATGCGCCTGCGCGCCGTCGCTGATCAAGTGCTTCTCGTCCGGATAGGCGCTGACCGACCTTAAAAAATTCCACAGCGACCATTCGTCGTTGTAGGCGTGCGCGGCGCGGATCTCGTCGCGCGTCTGTAGGCCGGTCAGTTGCGACCAATAGATGTGCGGCGTGAAGCCCGCCCGCGGCCATTGCGCCGCGATCAACGGACCCCAGCCGGTCAGCGCCAACGCCACGACGATCCAGGCGACGGCCGTTTTTTTGAGCGCCGCCTCCGCCACCGGCAGCGCCGCCAACGCCGCGCCGTACACCAGCCACGGCGCGAGGTAGCGCACCTGCTGACTGGTGACGAACCAAACCGCCAGCGACACGGCGGCCAGCGGCGTGAGCAGGTACAACAGCGGGTAATGCCGCAACCGCACCAGACCGAAGGTCAGCAGCGGCAACAACAACCAGCCCAGCGGCAGATGGCCGAACAACTCGGGCTTGAACGTCAGGTTCCAACCCAGCAGCAGCATCGCCTTGAGGCCGAAACCCGCGCCGTAGGTTTCGCGCACGCGCTGCGCGATGTAATGAAAGAACGCGGCGGTCGATTCATCGGCCGTCCAGGCGCTCAGCAGCGGGTACAACGGATCGCCCGTGTGATGCCACGCCCGCAACGCCCAGGGCGCATAGACCAGCGCCGCCGTCAGGCAAAACAACGCCGCTTGCCCGATGGAAAAAAACAGCCCCGGCCGTTGTTGCCCGCGCCGCACGCGCAGCCAGAAGGGCACGACGACCACGGCCAGCAGCGGAATGAGCATCAGGTTCCACAGCTTGGTCGAGGCGCACAACCCGGCAAACAGCGCCGCCGTCAGCAGATCGCCCCGCTCGCCGGAGCGCAAGTGATCGTCCAGGCGCAGCACGGCCAGCGCGAAGTAGAGCATCGCGAAGCCGTCGGTGTTCGCCGTCTGCGACGTCCAGGCCACCAGCGGCACGCCGGCGAGGATCGTCGCCGCAAGCCATCCCGCCCGCCGATCCCCCGCGCGCCGCGCCAGCAACGCCGTCGCCGCGAGCGCCAGCAAGGTCGTCAGCCAATGCAGCACCCGCGCCGCTTCCGTGCGGTGAAATTCCGTCAACGCGCCGAAGGCATATTCCGCCAAGAGCGGATAACCCGTCGGGTAGTTCCAAGGGTTAAATAAATCACTCAAATAACCCGCATCCCAGGCGACCGGCAGATGGTAACTGAGCGCGTCGGGCTCCAGTTCCGGCCCCAGGGCGGCCAGGAAACTCGCGCCGGTCAGCAGCGCGATGACGATCGCCGCGAACGTTTCGAAGCGATCGCGCGGCCCCGCCGCCGCCAGCGCTTTGCCCGAATGGCGCAGCGTCCACAGGCCGTAAACAACGAACGGCAACATGGCGTACGTCAACAAGGGTTCGCCATGAAAGCCCAGATCGTACAGCCACATGAACGCCTGGCACAACGCCAGACGCAGCAACGCCCAGAGCGCCAGACCCAGCGCGGTTTGTTCGAGGCGGTCGCGCAGCGAATCGCCGCGCCGCAAGGCCGCGCCCAGGCCGAGCGAGGCGATCGTCAACAACAACGCCAACGCGGCGCCGTCGAGACCGGATTCTTCCCAAAAATTCATCATGGCGCGTCTTCCTCGACGCTCACCAGGTGCCAGGTCTTCTTTTCGGCCTGGGCGTAATCGTAATAGACCAGCAGCCGTTCGCCGGACGACGCGCGCAGCAGATAATTTTTACGATGCCGCCGGGTGCGCCAGGTGCGGGCGCGTACGGGCGTCGAGCCGTGGCCGGTGTCGAACCACGCCTGTTCGATCGCGACGATCTCCCACCGCCGCTCGCCCTCGCTCACTATGATCGGCTCGGGCGGCTCGCCCGCGCATTCCACTTGCACGCGCCGACCCACGAACTTGCGCATGAAAATATCCCTTGTGCGTATAACCGAATACTATCAACGGTGGGGAAAAGCGACAAGCTTAGAAAATCGCGGCCAGCCCCGGTCGCGAAATATCCGAAAGATGAATGCCGATCCGGTGCGCCTGGTCCGGCGCGTGGTCGCCCTCGACGTAGACCACCCGGCCGTTGGCGCGTACGTACACGTGTTCGCGCGGGTGCGTGAAGCGCAGGCGCACCTGCTCGCCGATTGCCGGCTTGTAGGGACAAAACACACTGATGCCGTTGGAAGAAATGTCGTGCGACTTTTCCAGCATGGTTTTATGGCCGACGGTATAGAGCACAGGAATGGCGACTTCCTCGCGCATCTCCCGCCGGCGATCGGTTGAATATTCCATCTCGGAAACCTTCTCCATACCTGCAAGGCGCAAAGTTTGTCCCATTTGGACCTCAAAAGCAAGGGTAAATATGGTAGATAAATATACAAGATATTGTATATCATTGCAAGAATAATTACAACATTCGGTATGATTGTTGAATTATATTGTGATTCTGCTAACTTGGAGAATCCAACGATTGGAATTCAAATTCTTCTCCGGAATAATCGACGCGAATCGTCCGGCCGTTCGATATCTCTCCGGCGATAATCTTCTGTGACAGCGGTTCGAGCAACAGTTCCTGAATCGCCCGTTTGAGCGGCCGTGCGCCGTAGGCCGGTTCGTAACCGACCTCGGCCAACCGGTCCTTCGCCGCGTCGGTCAGCGTGAGCGTAATGTCGCGCTGGGCGAGCAGGTGGGCGTAACGGGCCATCTGCACGTCAACGATCCGCCGGATGTCGTCGCGGCCCAGCCGGTTGAAGATCAACACCGCGTCGATGCGGTTGAGAAACTCGGGCTTGAACGCCGCGCGCAACGCGCCCCAGGCCAGCGTTTCGCGCTCCTGCGGGTCGTCGCTTTCCAGAATGTACTGACTGCCGACGTTGCTGGTCATGATCAGGATCGTGTTGCGGAAGTCCACCGTGCGCCCGTGGCCGTCGGTCAGCCGGCCGTCGTCGAGCACCTGGAGCAGCACGTTGAACACGTCGGCGTGCGCCTTCTCGATTTCGTCGAGCAGGATGACGCTGTAAGGCCGACGCCGCACCGCTTCGGTCAGTTGTCCGCCCTCGTCGTAGCCGACGTATCCCGGGGGCGCGCCGATCAAGCGGCTGACGGTGTGCTTTTCCATGTACTCGCTCATGTCCAACCGAATCATGTTGCGTTCGTCGTCGAAGAGAAACTCGGCCAGCGAGCGCGCCAGCTCGGTCTTGCCAACGCCGGTCGGACCGAGAAAGAGGAACGAGCCGATCGGCCGGTTCGGATCGGCGATGCCCGCGCGCGACATGCGGATCGCCCGCGCCACGCGCCCGACCGCCTCATCCTGGCCGATCAGCCGCTGGTGAATGCGTTCTTCCATTTTCAGCAGCCGCTCGCCTTCGCCCTCGAGCATCTTGGCGACCGGAATGCCGGTCCAGCGCGACACGACCAGCGCGATGTCCTCCTCGGTGACCTCTTCGCGGATGAAGCTGCCGTGCTCCTGCTCGGCCTTGAGCTCGGCCTGCAGGGCGTCGATGCGCTTGTTGAGCTCGGGCAGGCTGCCGTATTCGATCTCCGCCGCGCGCTGCAGGTTGCCCTCGCGCTGCGCGCCCTCGACCTCGGTTTTGAGGCGGTCGATTTCCTCGCGCGCCGCCTTGATCTGGTGCACGATGTCGCGCTGCCGCTGCCAGGCGACCTTCATTTGGTCGACCTGCGCCTGCTCCTCGGCGATTTGCGCGTCCAGTTCCTTGATGCGCGCCTTGGCCTCCTTGCCGCGCTCCATCCTCATCGCCTGCCGCTCGACCTGCAGGCGCACCATCCGCCGCTGGATGTCGTCGATGGGTGTGGGCACCGATTCGACTTCCATCTTCAACCGGCTGGCCGCCTCGTCGATCAGGTCGATGGCCTTGTCGGGCAGAAAGCGGTCGGTGATGTAGCGGTGCGACAGCCGCGCCGCCGCCACCAGCGCCGCGTCCTGAATGCGGATGCCGTGATGCACCTCGTACTTTTCCTTGATGCCGCGCAGGATGGCCAGCGTGTCTTCGACGCTCGGCTCGCCGATGAGCACCGGCTGGAAACGTCGTTCGAGCGCTTTGTCTTTTTCAATATGCTTGCGGTATTCGTCCAGCGTCGTCGCGCCGATGCAGCGCAACTGCCCGCGCGCCAGCGCCGGCTTGAGCATGTTCGCCGCGTCCTGCGCGCCCTCGGCCGCGCCCGCGCCGACCAGCGTGTGCAGTTCGTCGATGAACAGAATGATCTTCCCGTCGCTGCCGGTGATTTCCTTGAGCACGGCTTTGAGCCGATCCTCGAACTCGCCGCGGTACTTCGCCCCGGCCACCAGCGCGCCCAGGTCGAGCGCGAGCACGCGTTTGTCCTGCAGGCTTTCAGGCACATCGCCGGCGACGATGCGCTGCGCGATGCCCTCGACGATCGCGGTCTTGCCCACGCCGGGCTCGCCGATCA
>CALBTQ010000249.1 GCA_937967875.1 uncultured Pseudomonadota bacterium | reverse complement strand
GATCGTATTCGGTGACTGGAGTTCAGACGTGTGCTCTTCCGATCTAAGACGGCGCGCTGTACTTCATCAACTTCCTGGCGGTCGCGCCGGTGACGACGGACGGCGAACTGGGCCAGAGCGAACTGGACCGCAGCCCGAGCGACAAAGCGCCGGGCATTCGCATTTTCGCCTATCCGCCGGAGTTTCATCGCGACTATGACCGTTGGCGCGACCAGGAGCCGCCGCCCTGGAAGGAGGTCGCGCGGCCCGGGCGTGACGCCAACGGCGATTGGGTGATGTCGCTGGCGGTGCGTTGTGAAGAATTTCCCAATGGCGCGCGCCCGTATTTTCTGGTGCATTTCTATCCGGACCGGCCGCGCGAGGCGATGTTCGTGTTCTACGACGAGCCGGGCGGCAAGACGATGCGCTACAACGTTTTGTCGTCCACCTTCGGCAACCTGACGCGACAGCGCGACGTGTATCTGCGCGGCAAGGTACTCAACGCGCGGACGATCTGGCCGCATTACCGCGCGCTGGGCTTCGCGCCGATCCGGTTCTTCCCGTTGGACCTGCTGCGCAAGAACGGCGACGGCGACGTGGTTTTCGCCGCGCGGCCCGACGAGGACAAGCCGTGGGAAGCGGGCGGGTATCCGCACCGGCGCGTGCTGACGCAGTACTTCCGCAAGCCGATGGGCACCTACGACGACAGCTTGCGGGGGCTGGTCAACGGGCGGTACGTGTACTGGAAATCGAGCGTCGAGGTGCACGGGGGCATCAGCTACGAGAACGTGGGACTGGCGCAAAATTACCGGCGCGGCGATGTGTTGATCTACGGATATCACAAGGGCGATCCGGAAAAGCTGTTTCGCTGATTTCGACTGGTTTTAGTGAATTTAATCCTTTACAATTGCATGGGAATTGATTATATAACGCATCCCGGATGTGGGCCGTTAGCTCAGTTGGAAGAGCGCTGCCTTCGCAAGGCAGAGGTCGGCAGTTCGAGCCTGCTACGGTCCACTTCTTTCCCTTTACGCCCCCGTAGCTCAGTGGATAGAGCAACGGACTCCGGATCCGTGTGCGCAGGTTCGATTCCTGCTGGGGGCGCCATTTTTTTATGTTCCACCCGCAACTGAATCCCCATTCAATTACTGCCGATGGTTGTCAAGATTACGACTCGCCAGCGAGCAATGCGTTGGGAATTTATAGTCAATCTTTTGACTTGTATAATACTGTGTAATAATAAGATGTTATGCTGTTTTTGTTGAATTTTGCTTTGATATGTGTGCCGGGAATCGGCGAATTGCAGTGGAATATCGTCAACATTTTGGCCGAAAATAGGGTTGTTATTTAGATGAACTTGCGAAATTGGGGCGTCAATCAGTCAAAAACTTGACTGAATTTGAACGGTCGTTCTAACGATATTTCCGAAACACCGGTTGATAATAAAGGCAATTATTGCCTCATGGTCGGCTTGCCGGCGGCAAAAAGGGGCAGGGTGCGTGGGGCGTCCGGCTTACTGGTCGATAAATAATAAATCATTATAAAACAAGCAGATAGCATCGTTTCCTTCCAAAACGCTTCACCTTGGCATGTGCTTTGTAAATGCACGGTCTGAATAAAATCCGAGGTAAACCGTGCGTATGCGGAAAAAACAGCAAATACACGTTATGGCGCCCAGTCGATTGGATCAGGTAACCGCACTGTCTATTTTTGCCCTGCAGCAACGTTTGGTGCAGGAATTGGATGATCACGAGGAAAAACCGACCACGCTCAAAGTTCATGTGTACAGCAACGGCAGGGCCGCGATCGATGAAGTGGAGGAAACGGCTGCCGTTATGGGGGGGAATTGATGAAACGGTTCTTTTGGTTCGTATTGCTGATCACGGTATTTTCATTTTTCGGATGCGGGGGAGACGTCGAGCAGGCGACGATGAACGAAGCGCCGCAGTCGTTCGACGATCTGACGCCGCAACAGCAGGCCAAAATTTCGCCGGATCTGATGCCAGATCGGAAGAGCGTCG
>CALBTQ010000248.1 GCA_937967875.1 uncultured Pseudomonadota bacterium | reverse complement strand
GAGATCGTATTCGGTGACTGGAGTTCAGACGTGTGCTCTTCCGATCTACATGCACCTGCTCAAAAATCTCGCAAGCCGCGGCCAGCGGCTCGACGAAGGTCGCTTCGACGTCGCTGACCGTCTCGGGCACAAGGTGCAGATTCTTCGCCGGCAACGAAAGCGCATCGGCCATCGCGCCGTCGCGCCCGACGATGCCCAGCACGGTGCGCGTCGCGCAATGCCGCTCCAAGCCCTGCCGGCAAAGGGCGCATTCGCCGCAGCCGACGTTGATTTCGCCGACTACGCGCTTGTCGAGCAGTTCGTCGGGCCCTTGCACGACCACGCCGATGAACTCGTGGCCGAGCACGCCGGTAAAGCCCATGTAGCCGGCGGTAATTTCCAGATCGGTATTGCAGATCCCCGCCAGGATCACGCGCACCAGGCATTCGCCGGGCAACGCTTTGTAGGGGCGTTCGGCGAATTGCAGCGTTTCGTCGAAAACCAGGGCGCGCATCAGAACGGTCCGCCGGGATGGAAGCCGAAGATCTCGGTGGGGTCCATATCGAAGCTGATGCCGAACACTTTGGCCAGAATCAGAAAGATCAACGCCAGCGTGATCAGCAGCACCATCATCGACACCAGGCCCATGCCGCCCAGCAGCGCGATGGAAATCAGTCCGGCGGCGGTGATCAGCACGGTGACCATGCCGCGCCCGCCGTAGGGCGGCACCGGCTCGATAACCATCAACGCTTCGCTCATCGCCTCGGCGTTTGCAGTCGTGCGGTCGAAAAAGGTGCGTATTTTTTGGAACAGGTCATTTTCCATCGGCTTCACGTCTCCTCACATTCGCTCCGATTATAACCCGAGATCGTCGGCAATGCCCACCAGCGCCTGTAGGCTGAGATCGAGAAACTCATCGAGCGCTATGCCGATCGTTTCGCACTCGGCGATGATCGCCCGGTCGGCCCCGGCGGCGAACAGCTTTTCCTTGTAACGTTTGCGCACGCTCTTGGGTTTGACCGACGCCAGCTTTTTATCGGGATAAACCAAGGCGGTGGCGATTACCAGACCCGTCACCGTTTCGGCGGCGGCCAACGCATGCTCCAGCGTCGTCTCACGCGCGAAGCCCAGCGCATCGTTGTGTTTGCGAATCGCGCCGGTGATTTCCGGATGCACGCCCAGTTCATTTAACAACGATGCGCCGACTTCGGCATGCACGCTCATGTCTTCGCCGACCTCGCCCAGATCGATATCGTGCAGCAAACCGGCCAGTCCCCAGAATTCGGGATCTTCGCCGAAACGCAAAGCCAACACGCGCATGATCGCTTCGGAGGCAAGACAGTGTTTGTACAGGTTCGGCAGGTCGCCGAGCTTTTCACGCAGCAGAGCCAACGCCCGCTCGCGCGTGATTCCCGGGTCCTTCGCGGCCATGGCCACCTCCTTGGAATGAGCGTTCCGATGTTACCCGTCCGCTTGCCGCCCTGGCAAGCGCTTGTTGCCCTGCGCGGTCTCGCCGTCTATCATGCGCGACAAGGAGAAACATGATGAAAGTGAGAGAGATCGTCGATCTACTGCTGGAAGTCGACCGTCTGGAAGCGTATCCGCGCATGGGCTACTTGATGCGTTCGGTCGCCGCGCCCGAATCGGTGGCGGCGCATTCGTACGGCATGACGATGTGGGCGATGCTGCTGGTCGATCATTTTCCCGAGGCCGACGCGGAAAAGACGCTGCGCATGGCGTTGCTGCACGAATTGGGCGAAGTGAAGCTGGGCGACATTCCCAAGCGCGGCGAGAATTTCCTGCCGGCGGGCGCCAAAGACGAAGCGGAAAGCAAGATCGCCGCGCACCTGTTGGCGCCGTTGGACGATTTGGGCGAGCGCTACCGCGAATTGTTCGAGGAGTTCATCGCCGGCGAAACGCTGGAGGCGCGCTTGGTCAAGGCCGCCGATAAGCTGCAGATGATGGCCAAGGTCCTGCGTTACGAGCGGGCGGGCAATCGCGACGTCGCGGAATTTTGGGAATACCCACCCAATTTCGTCGAGCAAGATCTCGACCTCGTGCGCGCATTGTTCGCCGAACTGCGCCGCCGTCGTCCGCGGACGGATTCGCAGACCTAATTGGAAGAATTTCTTTATCTTTTCGGAAGTTTACCGATTGCCGCCTTGTCTGATTTGTGTTAAGAAAGAAGCTCTTTTCAACACTTGGAGTCCCACATGAGCGAACCTTCGGCCGCCCCGCAACGCGAACTGAGATTATTCCAACGCATTTTATACGCCACCGGTGAGATGGGTGTGACGCTTTCCCCTTCGATCATCGTGGGTTGGCTGCTTTATTTTTACACCGGCCAAACCGATGCGGCCGGCAATAAAGTCTATCTGGTCGGCTACGGCGCATTCGCCGCGATCAACTTCATCGGCCGCCTCGTCGATTCGGTCGCCGATCCGTTCGTCGGTTATATGTCCGACCGGCACAACACGCGCTGGGGACGGCGCATCCCCTGGGTCTTTTTCGGCGCGCCGTTTCTGACGCTGTTCTCGATCCTTCTGTGGTACCCGCCCGCCGATCCCGGCGCCTGGCAGAATATCGCCTGGTTGATCTTCGGCCTGAGCGGCTTTTGGTTTTTCTACACGGCGGTGGTTGCGCCATACCTTTCGTTGTTGCCGGAAATCACCATGCACAACGAAGAGCGCATCGAAACCTCAACCTACATGGGCTATTTCGACGTCGCCGGCATGTTGATCGCCACGGTCGCCATCGGCTTTTTCATCGAGCGTTTCTCCAACGGCGTGAAAATCGGCCCGATTCAATTCCCTGACGGGTACAAATTCGCCGCCTACCTGTTCGGCATCGCCATGATGCTGTGCTTCTGGCTGTCGATTCTGAAAGTGCGGGAAAAACCCCATTCGGCGGCCAAAGAAGTGCCGTACAAATTCTGGGAGGCCTTCGGGCATTGTCTCTCGAATCCGGCTTTCTTGCCGTACGTGGTCTCGGTCAGTTTCTTCCGCGTGGCGATCGATATGCTCGTGGCGATCATCCCGTTTATGGTAACGGTGGTCATCGGTTACGGCGAAGCAGCCGCGGGCATCCTGCAGGGCGCGATCACGCTGCTGAGCCTGCCGTTGTTCGTGCTGGTGTATAAATTGTCGGCCAAGCACGGCAAGAAAAAGATCTATCTGCTCAGCCAGCTTATGTTCGCGCTGATGCTGCCGTTGCTGGTGTCGATGAAGGCCTTCCCCGTGTTCGGTTGGCTGGGCAACTGGATCGTCGTCAACCTCGGCTATCCGGCGCTGTCGGAAAGCGTGATCATTCTGACTCACGTGAGCATTCTATTCTTGTTCGCGACGTTCCCCATCGCCACGATTTTCGTGCTGCCGCGCGCGTTGTTCGCCGACATCGTCGACCTGGACGCCTCGCGCACCGGTTATCGCCGCGAGGCGATGTACAACGGCATGGAAGGATTGATCACCAAATTCGCGGCCGGTCTGGCCACGGTCATCGCGCCGATGATGCTCAAATACTTCGGCGACACGCCGGACCATCCGGGAGGCATCATTCTGATCGGCCCGGTCGCCGGCGTCCTGCTGTTCGCCGGCTGGGTCGCTTTTAAATACTATCCTATCGAGAAATAATTATGAAACATACACTCGCCGCCGCCGTCGCTGTCGACATCACGCCGTTCAACGTGCCGCGCACGTATTTGGCCGGTTTCGGACCCAACCGGCCGGCGACCGGCGTAGCCGAACCGTTGAGCGCCCGTATCCTCTACCTGGAAGATCACAACGGTCCGCTGGTTTGGATCGCGCTCGATTTGATCGGCCTGATGCTGCCGGACGTCGACCGCCTGCGCGCGCAGCTTGCCGGCGTCGCGCCCGAACGCGTGCTGGTGGCTTGCACGCACACGCATTCCGGTCCGGATACGATGGGTCTGTGGGGTCCGGGCGTCGGCGAGGTGCCCATTCGATCCGGGCGCGACGAGGCCTACATCGATTGGATGTTCCAACAGATCGCCGCGGGCGTGGCGCGGGCTCAAATTCGCAAACGCCCGGCGGTCTTCGGTTTTGCCGAGGACAAAACGGACAAAGCGGAATGGGTGATCAACGTCCGGCAGGCTGGATATCACGACCAGACGATGTCGGTGATGCGCGTGGACGGCGTCGACGGACGGCCGATCGCCTGCCTGACCAACTTTGCCTGCCATCCGGAAGGCTTGTGGGAAACCAACACGGCGATCTCGCCCGACTACGTTCATCATCTGCACAAGCGCGTCGAAGAGGAAACCGGCGCGGTCAGTTTATTTTTCAACGGCGCACTGGGCGGCATGGTCACCTTGAATCTTGATAACGACGCCGAACAATCGGCGCGGCGTTCGTTCGTCAAGCGGGCCGGCAAGACGCTGGGCGGCGTGGCGGTCGAATGCTGGCGCACGGCGAAAACGAAGGGCTACGAAGAACTCACCTTCCGCTCCCAACGCCTCGTCGTTCCGGTCGATAACAAGCAACTGTTCTTCCTGGCCAACATCGGCATTTTCCAACGCCAATTGTATCGCAATAAAGTGGAAACATGTCTGTTCGCCGCTCGCCTCGGCGACGCAATGTTTGCCACGTTACCCGGCGAACCGCTGCCCGCCGTGGGTTTCGCCATCAAAAATGCCATGAGGGCGAAATGCAATTTCCTGTTCGGCCTGGGCGGCGATGAATTGGGTTATCTGATTGACTCTCGACAGGCCGCCGACGAGGCGTACAGCTACGAACGTTCCATGTCCATCGGACCGGATGGCACGGAAGAACTGATGCGGCAATTGCAACAATTACTCAAAGAGCTATGAAGATAGTCGGACTTACCGGAGGGATCGGCAGCGGTAAAAGCGTCGTGGCCGGTTTTCTCTCCGCCTGCGGCGCGAAGTGCCTGGACACCGACCGGGTCGCCCGCGATGTGGTTGCTCCGAGCTCCGAAGGTTTATCGAAGATCGTCGATCGTTTCGGTGCAAACGTTTTGCTGACCTCGGGAGAATTGAATCGCGACGCGCTGGCGAAGATCGTTTTCGCCGATCCCGCCGCCCGCCGTGAGTTGGAGGCGATCACCCATCCGCTAATTTTTCAGGCCGTACACCGTTGGCTGAATGAGCAGTTGACCGCCGGCGTCGCCGTCGCCGTATTGGAAATACCGCTGCTGTTCGAAGTCGACGCGCCCTATACCTTCGACGCCACCATTTGCGTCATCGCCGCGCTGGACGTGCGTCTCGCGCGCATTCGCCGCCGCTCGGGATACGACGAAGCCACCCTCGCCGGCATTCTCGACGCGCAGATGGACCAGAACGAAAAAGCCGCGCGCGCCGATTATGTCATCGACAACAGCGGCACGCTGGACGATACGCGAGCGGCAGTGGAAGAGATTTTTCGACAGATCGCGGCGGACGTCTAAGCGAATTTGATCGCTTCGCCCACACGCAGCGAAGTCATTTCGTCGCTGAACACCGTCTTGAGAATTCCCAGCGAAACGAAGTCGGAATCGTGCTCGGAAACGTACAGTTTCTCGATGCCGAATTCGCGCATGCCCACCGCCAACAGGCCGATTTCTTCGGGATTGGTCTTTTTCCATGGCGGTTGCTTGCTGAGGATAACGCGGTAACGAAGCGGAATTTCATCGTCCAAAAGAGCATGGACGCCGCCGACGTAGGCGTAGGGTTTAACGCCGGTGATCTGCGAGGCGTACAGAATCATCCGCAGCGGTTCGGGGTGAGCGTCCCCGACGATGCAAACCAGCCCTTTGCCCGCGACGTTGATCATCAACATCCTCTCGCCGATCCGCCCGCCGATGAACAACCGCCCCGGCAGATTCGCCGACAGCAGTACGCCGGGCGCGATTTCCTGCGCCGCTTTGCGCCCGTGATTGCGCCCCCAGGACGTGTAGGTGGGCACGCCGTCCAGCGGTAGATCGAACGCAGGCTGCCGGCGAAAAAAACCGAAGATGCCGCCCGTGTGCTCGCGATGACGATGGCTCACGACGATCGCGCTCAACTCGTTGATCAACCTGGCTGGATCCACGCCCATCGCCTTCAAGTTGTGAAACAACGGCGAAGGCGTGCGGCGAGGTCGATTATCGCCCAGGTCGAAGAGGATCTTCGTGTCGCCCGCTTCGATCAGATAGCTCGCGCCGGCGTCGGCGATATATTTACCGTCGCCCGCCAACCACTCGAAAACCGGGGTGATTGTCAACGACGACACTTCGCCGATGGATGTGCGTTCGCTACGCTGCAACCGCCGCCAGCGCCGTTGATCGAGCAGTCGCCCCACCTGGTAGCGCACCCAGAAAAAAGACACGATCAACAAAGCCGCCGTGGCGAGGCCTAAAATCACCAAGGTGCCGGTGTTGATCAAGGTGTTGATCAGTTCGCGCAATCGACGCTCCTTTCGCGTTGGATTTTAACATAACTCGTTCTTGCTTTGCCGTCATCACGGAAGTTGCTATGCTAGCGCGCATGAATTCGTTGGATCCAACCGTCTTGCGCCGGCGTCTTTTCGCCCAGGCCGCCGCTCTGAACGAACAACCGTGGCAACGCGCGTTGAGCGAGAGCGGTGCGCGCGCATGGCTGGTCGGCGGCGCGGTGCGCGATCTGGCGCTGGGGCTCGATCCGTTGGACATCGATCTCGCCGTCGAGGGCGACGCCCTGGCGCTGGGGCGGCTACTGGCGGAAAAACTGTCCGGACGGTTCATCGCTTTGCACGAGCAGTTCGGAAGTTGCCGCATCGTGCTGCCCGACAAGTTGCAACTGGACCTGACCGCTCTGCAGGGCGCGACGATCGAACAAGACCTGACCCGGCGCGATCTGACGATCAACGCCATGGCCCTGCCCCTGCCCACCGGCGATACGCTGCTGGACCCCTTCGACGGACTGGCCGATCTGATCAACGGCGTCGCGCGCTGTCCGGGGCCGGAGGTGATCGGCGACGATCCCGTGCGCGCGCTGCGCGTTTTTCGTTTCGCCGCTGAGTTCGATCTACAGCCGACGCCCGAAACGCTCGATCAGGTGGCGGCGCAGGCGGCGCAGCTCAAGCTCATGCCCGGCGAGCGCGTGTGGGAGGAATTGCGGCGGTTGCTGGCCGGCGAAGCGGTAGCCAATTGGATAGAGGCGCTTGATCGTACCGGCGTGCTCGACGGTCTTTTTCCTGAGTTGGCTGCCGCCGCCGATGTGGAGCAACCGTCGTTTCATCACCTCGACGTGCGCGGGCATAGCGTGCTTTGTGCGATGAACCTCGATCACCTTTTGGACGATGAACTGCTCGCGCCCGCCCTGGCGCGCCCGCACGATCGTTGTTTGCTTCGTCTCGCTTGCCTGCTGCACGACCTGGGTAAACCGCAGACCGCCACGGAAAAAGACGAGCGGTTGCGTTTTCCCGGTCATCCGCAGCAAGGTGCGGCGATCGCCGATAAAATCTGCCGTCGCCTGCGCCTGTCCAACAACGACCGTCGGCGGGTGACCACCCTGGTCGATACGCACATGCGTCCGCATCAACTGGCCGAGTTGCTGGCGATCGGGAGGTTGTCGGCCAAAGCCACGCGGAATTTCCTTGTCGACCTTGCCGCCGATTGGCGGCACTGTCTGACTCTCGCCCGCGCCGATCTGTTGGCCACTGCCGGTCCGGCAGCGCCTCCCGACGGCGAAGAAAAGGCGATTCGACTGACACAGCATCTGAACGAAGCCATGCGAAAGCGCATGCCCGCACCCGGCAGCCCGCCGCTGGTCACCGGCGCGGACGTTCTTGCTCTGGGGGTCGAGCCGGGATCGCACGTCGGTCGTTTGCTGGAGCTGGTGGAACAAGCACGGTTCGAAAATCCCGACTTGACGCGCGAAGAGGCGCTGGCGTTGATCGAAGCGTCGGCGGCCGAGGAAAAATAGCTGCGCCTCTCGACGCGGCGGTCGTTTCCCAGTATAAAATCTGCGACCTTTTCCGGAGGACCCACATGCGTCACGACGGCCGCAAACCGACCCAATTGCGTTTGGTCAAACTGACCAAGGGCATCAACCAATACGCCGAGGGCAGTTGCCTGGTGGAATTCGGCAACACGCGCGTGCATTGCACGGCCAGCGTGGAAAACCTGATTCCCCGTTGGCGCGACGCGGCGGAAGGCGGCTGGGTTACCGGCGAATACGACATGTTGCCGCGCGCCAACCGCGAACGCGGCAACCGTTCCGGCGGACGCGGCGGACGGGCGCAGGAAATCAGCCGGCTGATCGGCCGCTCGTTGCGCGCGGTGACCGACCTGAAATTGATGCCCGGCCTGACCATCTCCATCGATTGCGACGTGCTGCAGGCCGACGGCGGCACGCGCACCGCCGCGATCACCGGCGGGTTCGTCGCCTTGGCCGACGCGCTGACGTGGTGCAAAGACAAAAAGATGATCAAGCGCATCCCGCTGCTGGACACCATCGCCGCAATCAGCGTGGGCATCGTCGACGATGAAATCCTACTCGACCTGGATTATCAGGAAGACAAGCAAGCCAGCGTCGACGCCAATTTCGTCATCACCGGCGAAGGGCGGCTGGTCGAGGTGCAGGCCACCGGTGAGGAAGCGACCTTCACCACCGAACAACTCGGCGAGCTGCTGGCCATGGCGCAAACCGGCGTACGCAAGCTAACCAAAATCCAACGTCATGAACTGGGCCGTCTCCACCTTCTGGGAACGCCGTCGTGAAAATTCTGCTGGCCACCACCAATCGCGGCAAAATCGCCGAACTGCGCGCGTTGCTCGCCGAGTTGAATCTGGAAATCATCGGTTTGGATCAACTGCCGCAACGCCTCGACGTGGAGGAAGACGGCGAAACCTTTTTAGACAACGCGCTGCTCAAGGCGCGCGCCTACGCGCAGTTGTCGGACCTGCCGACCATCGCGGACGATTCGGGTTTGTGCGTCCAGGCTCTCGACGGACGCCCCGGCGTGCACAGCGCGCGCTACGCCGGTCCCGGCGCGAACGACGCCGCCAACAACGCCAAACTGCTGCGCGAAATGGAAAGGCAAACCGACCGGCGGGCGAAGTTCGTGTGCGTTTCAGTCTGCGTGCTGCCCAGCGGCGAGACTATCGAAGCGACCGGGGAATGCGCGGGGGAAATTTTGCCCGAGCTGCGCGGCACGGCGGGATTCGGCTACGATCCGTTGTTTTTCCATCCGCCCAGCGGCAAGACCTTCGCCGAATTGAGCGCCGCGGAAAAAAATCGCATCAGCCACCGCGCGCAGTCGCTGGCGTTGCTTAAAACGAAAATGGCGGCGTTTCCGGCCTTCGCTCAACGCGCCAAATGACCGCCGCCGACTTTCCCGTTTCGTTATCGATCCGCTTGATCTCCTCGATCGTGTAATTTGGTTCGAGGCGGAAACGTTCCATCGCCGGATCGCTTTGCTTGGTATGTAAAATCAACAACGAGCGACGAAACGGAATGCGACCGCTGTACGGCAGCGCCTTGCGACCCAGATGATACGATGTCATCGCCAGTTCATCTGACAGAATCGGCAAGGTCGGCGGATACGCTCGTGCGGCTTGTGCTGCCGGCGCGTAAGGATCTTCAAGTTTCCCGAATTCATGCAGTAACGAGGACGCCAGCACCACCCCGGCCAGGACCATCGCTAGAATCACTGCCTGCATCAAGCGCCGACGCAGTTGATCGCGGCGCAGCCAGTACCAGAAACCGAATGCGGATGGCAACGACAGCCACAGCATGAGCGGCGTGGCAAAGCGCAGGTCGTAATACCAGTGAATCGAGATGCCGATCCAGGTTGCGCCGAGCAAGTACATCAGCAGCCACCAGTCGACACGCCCATAAAGGAATAGTTTGCGCTGCCGATAAAGCAACGCAACTCCGGCGATCGCGGGC
The DNA here is from genome assembly GCA_937967875.1 of uncultured Pseudomonadota bacterium. Lineage (GTDB taxonomy): Bacteria > Lernaellota > Lernaellaia > Lernaellales > Lernaellaceae > CALBTQ01. Next base: position 1,068 of record CALBTQ010000248.1, on the reverse strand, counting down.
AAAAGACCGACGATCAACAGGTGATTGGATAGTCCGTATAGATGGCGAAGCAGACGCACCAACACCGCGACCGGCGACATCGCCGCTACACTTTGCTCGAACTCGCCGAGGTAGCCGCTACGCTGCACGATCAGCAAATGCCACGCCGCCAACAACAGCCAGGGCGCCAGGCCCAACAGCGCCAAAGAGAAATCCCGCCCCTTGCCGCCGTGCCGGAAGAAACGCACCGTCGCCCAGAAGATCAACGGCAGAAACAGCAATCCTTCCGCGCGCGTCAACGCGGCCAGACCGCCACAGAAAATAAGAAAGAACAAATCGATCGTGGCGTTGGTGCGACGGAAACGCAGCAGTGCATATGTTGTTGCCGCCGCCCACAACGCGAAAACGCCCTCGGTGAGCGGTTGCAGCGTATGCAAGGCAAACAACGGATCGACCGCCGGTATTAACGCCGCCAGCCAAGCGTGGCGTTTTTCCAGCCCCATTTCCATCGCCGCCAACGGGAGAAGAACGCACGCGATCGTCGCGCCCAACGTTGCCAACAGCTTGGCGGCAAGTTCCGCCTCCAATCCGAGAAACGATAGCGAATGGATTAACAACGGATACAGCGGCAGGCGTTGCGTGTGCACCAGCAGGTCGTAACGCAGGTAGGTCGCCCCATCGGGCGTGATGAAACCGACGGCATGCAGGCGCAGCAGGTGAAACAGCAGCACCCACAGCGCGGGCAACCAATAGGGAATCGATCGTTGTTTCATCAACTTTGCTCTACCATTTCCACCGACATTGTGGCTATTATGCTGGACATGAAACTCATCATTCAAATACCTTGCTACAACGAAGCGGCGACGCTGCCCGCCACGTTGACCGCCTTGCCGCGCACCGTGCCGGGCTTCGACGCGGTCGAGGTGCTGATCGTCGACGACGGCAGCGATGATGACACCGCCGGCGTGGCGGCGCAACACGGGGCTGATCACGTCGTGCGTTTCGCGGCGAATCGCGGGCTGGCCGCCGCCTTCAAAGCAGATCGGAAGAGCACACGTCTGCACTCCAGTCACCGAATACGATCTCGTA
>CALBTQ010000247.1 GCA_937967875.1 uncultured Pseudomonadota bacterium | reverse complement strand
ATATCCACAAGATTAAATGGCAAATATCATAATTGTTCCTATGTCGTCAAATAAGGACATCCGATGTTCCGTCAATGACGATCAAGTCACTTCTTGCCGTTGCCGCCCAGCGTGCCGGCGAGGAATGCATCGTAAGCGCCCATGTCGAAATTGCCGTGGCCCGAGAGGTTGAACAAAATCACCTTTGGTTGCCCTTCCTCGCGAGCGCGTTCGGCCTCGACGATCGCCGCTTTGATCGCATGAGCCGACTCCGGCGCGGGGATGATGCCCTCGGTGCGCGCGAACAGCAGCGCGGCGGGGAAGATGTCGTCCTGCCCGTAAGCGACGGCCTCGATCAGCTTTTCATGCAGCAGTTGGCTGACCAGCGGGGCCGCGCCGTGGTAACGCAATCCGCCCGCGTGAATCGCCGGCGGCACGAAATCGTGGCCGAGGGTATACATCTTCATCAGCGGCGTGAAGCCGGCGGTATCGCCCAGGTCGTAGCGGTACTCGCCCTTGGTCAGCGTGGGGCAGGACACCGGCTCGGCCGCGACGGCCCGCACCTGTCTGCCCGCGGCCTTCTCGCGCAGGAAGGGGAAGGCCAGCCCCGCGAAGTTCGAGCCGCCGCCGTGGCAGCCGATGATCACGTCCGGATACTCGCCCGCTATCTTCATCTGCAGCAGCGCTTCCTGCCCGATGACCGTCTGGTGCAGCAGCACGTGGTTGAGCACCGAACCCAGCGCGTATTTGGCCTTGTTGTCGTGCAGCGCCTCTTCAACCGCCTCGGAAATGGCGATGCCCAGGCTGCCCGGCGAATCGGGCGTTTTCGCCAGAATCGCCCGGCCCGATTCCGTACGTTCCGAGGGACTGGGGTGAATCGTCGCCCCGTAGGTCTGGACCATCGATTTGCGATAGGGTTTCTGCTGATAGCTGATTTTCACCATGTACACGAGCACTTCGATGTCGAAAAACGTGCCGGCCAGCGACAGCGCCGATCCCCACTGGCCCGCGCCGGTTTCGGTCACCAGCTTGTGCACGCCTTCGCGCACGTTGTAGTACGCCTGGGCGATGGCCGTGTTGGGTTTGTGACTGCCGGCGGGCGACACGCCCTCGTTCTTGTAATAGATGTGCGCCGGGGTTTTCAGCGCCTGCTCCAGTCGATGGGCGCGGATCAGCGGCGTCGGTCGAAACAGACTGTAGGCCTCGCGCACCGGCTCGGGGATGGGAATTTCGCTTTGCCCGCTGACTTCCTGCTCGATCAGACCCATGGGGAAGATCGCCGCGAGCTTGCCGGGGTCCAGCGGTTCGCGCGTGGCCGGATCCAGCGGCGGCGGCGGGGGCGAGGGCAGATCGGGGATGATGTTGTAGTAGTTTTTCGGCAGTTGGCTTTCGTCCAGTAGGTATTTGGTTTGTTTCATTGTGTCTTTCTCCAAAAAAAAATGCCCCCCGCTTTCGCGGGGGGCGCTGTTTGGTTCGATTGTCCGGTCGAGATTACATCAGTTCCACCCGCCTATATGGAGGTGTGGCGCCACCAATTGCCGTTGGCGGAAAAAGAAAGCGAGCAGTGACGTTCGATGCAATCCATACGTTAATGGATAACAGATTTTTCTCCGGATGCAAGCGAAAACATTTTTACCTTTGCAATCAACTAGTTGGGGGTAAAAGCGGCGGATTAAATGCTAGTTAGGTCCCGCTGACCAGTGATTTTGGAAAACCGAAAAGGGGCTGGTGGTCTTCCGTACCTGATCAAGTGAATTCACCTAAGACAAAATTCTCTCGACTGAAAAGCATAATTTGGAAGACAAGTGTGAAAGCATTTCGAAACTAAATGATACCGACTCATCGGAAAAAGATTGACAAAAATGAAAAAAAGTCGTATTCGTAATCTGTGAATTTAATACTTTGAAATTACGAATGATAATAGCTAAGGATAACAAGTAGATATGACAACAAAGCGTAAACCAATAAAGAAATCAAATGAAATTACGAGTAAAAAGTCGTCCCAATATATGAAGCATCTTCCAGCTCTGATCCAAGCAGCGCGTCAGGGTGATCTGCGTACGCTCGACATGGCGACACGATTACTTCTTCACGGTTTGGAGAGAGAATATCCTGAGGTTGCCTCCGAGATTGTAAAAGTCCTGGACACTGGAGCCTCTGAATTGCGTGCTATTATGGAACAACCAACACCGGTAGATTCAGATAGTCAACTGGCTCTTGTGCAAACGGAACGATTTGCAATTGAACCTCCCCGACCGCACTTG